>NZ_JBJDNC010000018.1:108560-125537 GCF_044900265.1 Pseudomonas sp. NPDC089406
CTTGTGTCGCGAAAGGGCTGCATGGCAGCCCCAGGGTTTGAGCATCATGCAAGATCGCCGGGGCTGCTGCGCAGCCCTTTCGCGACACAAGGCCGCTCCTACCCGCGTTGTATGGCCTGGTCTAACGCTGCTTCATCACCACCTCGAACGCCCGCAACAGCTGGTCTACCGAATACGGTTTGTTCAACAGCTCAAAACCATGGTGTGCATCGCCCGCCAACGCCTGGCTGTAGCCGCTGGTCAGCACCACCGGCAGCTCCGGCCAGCGCTGGCGCAGGGTGTGGGCCAGCTCCACGCCGCTGGTACCGGGCATCACCACGTCCGACAGCACCAGGTCGAAGTGCTCGCGGCCCACTTCCAACAACGCCAACGCGGTGTCGGCATCGGCGGCCTGGCGGGTGGTGTAGCCCATGTCCTCAAGCAGGCTGGCGGTGAATTCACGCACCTGGGTGTTGTCCTCCACCACCAGCACATGGCCCTTGGGCTGCGGCGCCTGGGGCAGTTGCGGTTCAGGCAGGGCCGAGTCCGGGGCGGCCACTGCCGGCAGCGACACGGTGAAGGTCGAGCCCTTGCCGGGCGTGCTCTGTACCGCAACCGTTCCGCCGGACTGGTGGACGAAACCGTACACCTGGGACAACCCCAGCCCGGTGCCTTTGCCCACCTCCTTGGTGGTGTAGAACGGGTCGAAGATGCGCTCCAGGTCGGCGGCGGCGATGCCGTGGCCATCGTCGTCGATGGCGATGCTGACCTGGCCGCTGGCGCTGGTGGCGCTGATGGCGATGGTGATGTTGCCTTCGGCCTGCATGGCGTCGCGGGCGTTGACCACAAGGTTCACCAGCGCGGTCTCGAACTGGTTCAGGTCGGCCTCCACATAGCACTGCTGCACCGGCGCCTGCACCTTTATCTGCACACGCGTGCCGACGATGCTGCGCAGCATCTCGGCGATCTGCTGCACTTGAAAGCCCACCGCGAACACCTCCGGGCGCAGGGCCTGGCGGCGGGCGAAGGCCAGCAACTGGCTGGTGAGCCTGGCGGCGCGGTCGGCGGTGTCGAGGATGGCGTCCAGGTAGCGCTGCTGGCGCTCCGGCGGCAGCGGTTTGCGGCGCATCAGCTCGGCCGAGTTGCGGATCACCGTGAGCAGGTTGTTGAAATCGTGGGCCACGCCGCCGGTGAGCTGGCCGATGGCTTCGAGCTTCTGCATCTGGCGCATCTGCGCCTCGGCCGCCTGCAGCTCGCGCGAGCCGGCCTGCACCTGTACCTCGAGCTCTTCATTGAAGCTGCGCAACTGGTCCTCGGCGCTGTGCCGGTCGTGCACGTCCACCGAGGTGCCGTACCAGCGCAGCAGGGCGCCGGTTTCGGGGTCGCGGTAGGGTTGGGCGCGCACCATGAACCAGCGGTAGCTGCCGTCATGGCGGCGCAGGCGGTGCTCGCTTTCGTACACCTCGCCGCAGGCACGCGCCTGGGTGAAGGCGGTGCTGGCGGCGAGGGTGTCGTCCGGGTGCACGCACTGGCGGGCGAAGGTGGCGTAGTCGCGCGGGTGGCCGGCGGGGTCGAAGTAGTCGTGCCAGCGCTTGTTGAAAAACTCGAAATGGCCGGCCTGGTCGGTCACCCACACCAGCTGCGGCACGGTGTTGGCGATGGTCTTGAAGGCCGCCTCGCTTTCGCGCAGGCGGGCGGTCATCTCGTGCTGCTGGGTGACGTCCATGGCGGCGCCGAACCACTCGAGGATCTCGCCGTTGGCGTCGAAGATCGGCACCGCCCGCGACAGCGTCCAGCCGAAACGGCCGCCGGGCAGGCGCACCCGGTGTTCCAGCTCGAAGATGCTGCGCTCGGCCACGGCGCTGGCGACGGCAGCCAGCACCCGGGGGCGGTCTTCGGCGGCGATGTATTTGTCCAGCCAGTGCCGGATGGGTTGCTGGGTGTCTTCGAGAAAGCCTTGGCCGGTGAGCTCGCGCAGCTCCTGCCAGTCGGGGCTCATGCGGTACACCGAGGTGCTGCTGGCGGTCACCAGCGCGCGAAAGCGCAATTCACTGTCGAACAGCGTACCGCTGCTGCGCTGCGGGTCGCCTGAGGCCGAGAGTGCATCGGGTTGTGGTCGGCTGTTGGGCATGTTCTGTCGTCCCTGAGTCGTTTGCGGCTGGCGGGCTCCTCAGGTGCGCCCGCCGGTTGTTCGAAGTTCCATGGTAGCCGCTGCGCTTGGCTTTGCTGCCATCAGGTTACCAACGGCGCAGCGGGTTCAGTCGATGCGTGGGTGTTGCTGGGCAAGTTGTTGGCGTTTGGCTTCCAGCTCGGCGATCTGCGCGTCGATATCCTCGATTTTTTGCTCGATGGTGTCGTGGTGCTCCTGCAGTAACTCGCGCGCTTCTTCGATGTCCGAGGCTGCTGGCGCGGCGCCGCGCAACGGGCGGTTGGCGGTTTCTTTCATGGTCAGGCCGGTGAGCAGGCCAACCACGGCGATCACCATCAGGTAGTAGGCCGGCATGTACAGGTTGTTGGTGCTTTCCACCAGCCAGGCGGCCAGGGTCGGGGTCAGCCCTGCGATCAGCACCGAGATGTTGAAGGCACTGGCCAGGGCGCTGTAGCGGATGTGGGTGGGGAACATCGCAGGCAAAGTCGAGGCCATCACGCCGATGAAGAAGTTCAGCAGCACGGCAATGATCAGAAGGCCTGCGAAGATCACCGCCAGCTTGCCGCTGGTGATCAGCATGAACGCAGGGATGGCCAGCACGAACAGGCCGACGCTGCCGATGATGATGAACGGCCGGCGCCCCCACTTGTCGCTGAGCAGGCCGATGATCGGCTGCACGAACAGCATGCCGACCATGATCGCGATGATGATCAGCACCCCGTGGTCTTCGCTGTAGTGCAGGTTGTGGGTGAGGTAGCTGGGCATGTAGGTGAGCAGCATGTAGTAGGTGACGTTGGTGGCGATCACCACCCCGATGCAGGTCAACAGGCTGCGCCAGTGCTGGGTGGCAACCTCCTTGAACGACACTTTCGGGCCGCTGGCCAGGCCTTCGCGGTCGCCCTGTTCGAGGGTCTCGACGTGCTGCTGGAAGGCCGGGGTTTCTTCCAGCGCATGGCGCAGGTACAGGCCGATCAGGCCCAGCGGCAGGGCGAGGAAGAACGGCAGGCGCCAGCCCCATTCGAGGAACTGTTCCTCACCCAGAAGGGTGGAGATCAGCACCACTACCCCGGCGCCGAGTACAAAGCCTGCGATGGAGCCGAAATCCAGCCAGCTGCCGAGGAACCCACGCTTGCGGTCGGGGGCGTATTCGGCGACGAAGATCGACGCCCCGGTGTACTCGCCGCCCACCGAAAAACCCTGGGCCATCTTGGCCAGCAACAGCAGGATCGGCGCCCAGATGCCGATGCTGGCGTAGGAGGGGATCAGGCCGATGGCGAAGGTGCTCAACGACATGATCACGATGGTCGCGGCCAGCACCTTCTGGCGCCCGTAGCGGTCGCCCAGGGCGCCGAAGAACAGCCCGCCCAGCGGGCGGATCAGAAACGGCACCGAGAAGGTGGCCAGGGCTGCGATCATCTGCACGCCGGGGCTGGCGTTGGGGAAGAACACCTTGCCCAGGGCGAAGGCGACGAAGCCGTACACGCCGAAGTCGAACCATTCCATGGCATTGCCCAGTGCTGCGGCGGTGATCGCCTTGCGCATCTTGGCGTCGTCGACGATGGTGATGTCCTTCAGGCTGATGGGCTTTTGCTTGCGTGCTTTCATGGCGGGCTTCCAAAGGCTGATACGTGTCCTAAGGCATCTGATGCGCTGGCGCGCAAAATAATTCCGCACTGCATTTCATCGCACCCTTGTAGGCGCCGGCTTGCCGGCGATGAGGCCGATGGCGCCGGTGCAAGGTTCAGGGGCGTGCATTGCAGGCCCGGCCCTATCGCCGGCAAGCCGGCTCCTACAGAGGGTGTGTGGTCCTCACTGGATACCAATGGTCAAGGTATGCGGCACCAGCTCGCCGCGCCGTGCGCTGGCGCGCATCTGGTACACCTGCACCGTGTAGCTGCCGCTGGCCGGCAGCTTGCCGCTCCAGGTATTGCCCACACTGCCGCTACCCAATGCAGTGCCCGAGCCTGGCTTCTCGCCCGGTGCGAATACGTTGAAGTTGGCGTTGCTGCTGCCGGCAATCTGCACGCTCATCTGCTGGCCGGCCTTGGCCGAGAGGCTGTACTGGATGCTGTCGTAGCCCTTGAAACTGCCCTTGATCTCGGTGCTGCTGGCGCCCTTGGCGAAGTGCACGGGGATATGGCTGACCTTGTCCTGGGCCTGGGCCAATGGGCAGAGCAGGGCGAGGGTCAAGGCGAGGGTGGTGGGATTCATGGGGATCTCCGTGATTTGGCTGCCTTGACTGTAGCCTGTACCGGCCTCGTCGCCGGCACGGCAGGGCGTGCCTTTACCTGCCCCGATCATTCCCCTACCATCGCGCAACGGCTAGATGCTGCCCGCCGCTCGCGCCCCTCAGGTTCGGTGAAAGCATCGCGTTACCACCCCGTCATCACACACCTTCAAAGGCTGTCGAAGACTGGCAATGCGAGCACCTGCAGGCTTCGACCCAGTGGAGGCAGTCATGACATCCATCACCCAGGCCAAGCACATGGCCAAGCGCCTGCGGGCGCAATTTGCCGCGCGCAACCTCGACATCAGCCACAGCGCCGCGCTGGAACTGGTGGCCGACCAGCTCGGCTTCAAGGACTGGAACACCGCCTCGGCGGCCCTCGATCAAAGCGGCGTGCGCTTTGAGCAGAGCATTGCCATTTTGCGCATTTTCGATGAAGCCAAGGCCCGCGAGTTCTACTGCGACTTCCTCGGTTTCAGCGTCGAGTTCGAGCACCGCTTCGAAGCCGACCTGCCGTTGTACCTGGGCATCGAGCGGGCGGGGCTGAAGATTCACCTGTCCGAGCACCACGGCGATGCCAGCCCCGGCACCACGCTGTTCGTGCCCACCTTTGAAATCCAGGCGCTGCATGACGAGTTGCAGGCCAAGCGCTACGGCTATGGGCGCCCGCAGTTGGTGGAGCAGGGCTGGGGGCAGGTGCTGGAAGTGTATGACCCGTTCGGCAACCGTATTCGCTTCTGCCAGGGTTGACGCTTTCCCTGTAGGAGCCGGCTTGCCGGCGATGAGGCCGGGCCTGCAACCCAGGGCCTTGTGCTGGTGCTACTGGCCCTATCGCCGGCAAGCCGGCTCCTACACGGGCGTGATGTTGCCCAGGTGGGCCTGCAAGGCATCGAGAAACACCTTCACCCGCGCAGGCACGTAGCGCCGGGTCGGCATCACCGCCCACACCGACAAGGCCTCCATGCCGGCGTCCTGCAGCTCGAGGCTGACCAGCGTGCCGTCGCGCAGTTGCTCGTGCACATCCCAGTAGGCCAGCATCGCCACCCCCAACCCTTGCACCGCCGCCGCCCTGACCGCATCGACACTGCTGGTGGCCACCCGGCCGTGCATGCGCCGGCGTTGCAGTTGGCCGTCGATCACGAACGGCCAGCGCGGCACCGCCTGCAGCAGGATGCAGGCGTGCGTATCGAGCTCGGCCAGGGTGGTGGGGCGGCCATGGCGGGCCAGGTAGGCCGGTGCTGCGCACAGTACCCGCGGGTTGGGCGCTACCTGGCGGGCGACCAGCTCGGAGTCTGCCAGCGGTGCCACCCGCAACGCCAGGTCCAGGCCCTGGCCGACGATGTCCACCAGCCGGTCGGAGACATCCAGGTCTACCCTCAGCTCTGGGTGCTGCGCCAGCAAGTCGGGCAGCACGGCCAGCACGATGGACTGGCCGAACACGCTTGGCGCGGTCAGGCGCAGCACGCCGCTGACAGCACCGGCGCTGGGGCGCAGCGCGCCCAGGGCGCTGTCTTCGGCATCCAGCAGGCTGTGGGCGTAGGGCAGGAAGGCTTCGCCTTCGGCGGTCAGCGACACCGAGCGGGTGGTGCGGTGGAACAGGCGTACGCCCAGCTCGTCTTCGAGGGCCGCCAGGCGCCGCGACACCTGCATGGGCTGCACGTCGAGGTGGCGCGCAGCGGCCGACAGGCTGCCGCTTGCGGCCACGGCGAGAAACACCCGTACATCGGCAATCAGCACGATCATATCCTTTTCGGTTAAGCCGGCTTCACGCCAGCGTGGCTTGGTCGGGCCGCTTGAGCCCCATAGCATCACTTCATCACGCCAGCAGGCGTAGCTGATGAGGAGCAGGCCATGACAGATTCAAAGATTTTAACGCCATTCGATATGCCCGCGCTGCACCTGCGCAACCGCCTGGCCGTTGCCCCGATGACCCGGGTCAGCGCCAGCGAAAACGGCCACGCCACCGCGCAGATGGCCCGCTACTACGAGCGCTTCGCCCGTGGCGGCTTTGGCCTGGTGATCAGCGAGGGCATCTACACCGACCAGGCCTACGCCCAGGGTTACCCCTGCCAGCCGGGCATCACCGATGCCGACCAGGCCCAGGCCTGGGCGGCCGTCACGGCCGGCATTCACGCCCATGGCGGCAAGGCCGTGGCCCAGCTGATGCACGCCGGGGCCTTGAGTCAGGGCAATCGCTTTCGCGAGTACAACGTCGCGCCATCAGCCCTGCGCCCCAAAGGCGAGCAGATGGCCTTTTACTACGGCAGCGGTCAGTATCCGGTGCCCCGGGCGATGAGCGATGAAGAGATCGCCGACGCCATTACCGGGTTTGCCCAGGCGGCGCGAAGGGCCATCGAGGTGGCTGGTTTCGACGCCATCGAGATCCACGGCGCCAACGGCTACCTGCTCGACCAGTTCCTCACCGGCTACAGCAACCTGCGCGATGACCGCTGGGGTGGCGCTACCCGCCAGCGTCTGGGCCTGGCCCTTGAGGTGTTCAAGGCAGTGCGCGGCGCGGTGGGCGCGGTGCCGGTGGGGGTGCGCATTTCCCAGGGCAAGGTCAATGACTTCACCCACAAGTGGGCAGGGGGAGAAGCCGATGCCGAGGTCATTTTCGGTGCGCTGGCCGATGCCGGGGTGGGCTTCATCCACGTGACCGAGCACCAGGCCTGGCAGCCGGCCTTCGCAGGCAGCCAGGCAAGCCTGGTGCAACTGGCCCGCCGCCATGCGCCGGCTACGCCGCTGATCGCCAATGGCGGCTTGCATGAGCGGGCCCGGGCCGAGCAGGTGCTGGGGCAGGGCGCCGATCTGATCGCCGCGGGCAAGGCGGCGCTGGCCAACCCTGATCTGCCGACGCGGTTGGCCGGTGGTAAGGCTTTGGCGGAGTTCGATGCCGGGGTGCTGGGGCCGATCGCCAATATCAAGGCGTCGGAGTTGACGCTGTAACGTCAATGCCCGCGTGCAGCCTTTCTCTGTAGGAGCGGCCTCGTGTCGCGAAAGGGGCGCGCAGCGGCCCCAGGATTTGCGCATCATGCAAAATCGCCGGGGCCGCTGCGCGGCCCTTTCGCGGCGCAAGGCCGCTCCTACAGGGGGTCGTGTACAGCCGCTGTGGTAGGTTGCGGCACCGCCGAAAACACCGACCCGGTCATGCGCTCGCTCAGCAGCTCCAGCGCCCGCAACCCGGCCAGTGAGTTGCCCGAGGCATTGAGTGCCGGCGACCACACGCAGATGCTGTAGCGCCCCGGCACCACCACGGCAATACCGCCACCCACGCCGCTCTTGCCCGGCAAACCGACCCGGTAGGCAAAATTGCCGGCCTCATCGTACAGCCCGCTGGTGGCCATGATCGCGTTCACTTGCTGGGCCTGGCGCGGCGTCAGCACCTGCTCGCGGCTGTGCGGGCAGTAGCCGCTGTTGGCCAAAAAGGCGAAGGCGCGGGCCACGTCCACGCAGCTCATCGACAGCGCACAGTGGTGGAAGTAACTGCGCAGCACCGCATCGACATCATTGTGGAAATTGCCGAAGGCCTGCATCAGGTAGGCCATGGCGGCATTGCGCGCGCGGTGCTGGTATTCCGACTCGGCCACCACCGCATCGCTGACGATGCGCGGGTTGGCCGCCAGGCGGCGGACGAAATCGCGCATTGACAGCGACGCCGTGGCATAGCGCGACTGGTTGATATCGCAGATCACCAGGGCGCCGGCGTTGATGAACGGGTTGCGTGGCCGGCCCTTTTCCACCTCCAACTGCACCAGCGAGTTGAATGCCTGGCCCGACGGCTCGTACCCCAGCCTGCCCCAGATGCCCTCGCCACTGTGGCCGATGGCCTGTACCAGGCTGAACACCTTGGAAATGCTCTGGATCGAGAACGGCGTGCGCGCATCCCCGGCGCAGTGCAACTGGCCGTCCAGGCTCTGCACGGCGATGCCCAACTGGTGGGGGGCGACCTGGGCGAGGGCAGGGATGTACTGCGCCACCTGGCCCTGGTCGAGCAGCGGGCGGACGTGGTCGAGGATTTCTTGCAGCAGTGCTTGCATGGCGAGACCTGGGGCGAAAGTAGGCTTTGTACGAAAAGTGCCTGCGCGACGATCATGCTGCGTTGAAAACAGGCTCGGAATGCTCATTGACAACCAGTCAACTCCGCTTCCTCGCCTGTTTTCGCCTTGCCTGATCGCCGCTCGGCTACTTTTCGTACAAACCCTAGGGCGCATTCGAAGGGTTCTGGTAGACGCTGGCCGCCTGCCCCGGAGCACATCGTTGCACGCGCTGGCGCAAGCCGTTAAAGTCCGGCCCCAGGCGCCTGCTGCGCCGGCGGTCCGCGCGAAGGGGTTCCCCAGGCACTGTTTGCGAAATTTCCATACCAGCTCCCGGCTTGTCGGCGGACCGAGCCCCACAAGGAGTTGGCATGCCCGCCATTCATGCATCCCGCCACCACGGCCTGATCGACCTGCCCGCGCTGCGCAAGCACGCCAAGCGCCTGCTGAAAAACCTCGACGACGACACCCGCGCACAGCTGCGCGCCCTGGGCCTGCCTGGCCCCGACTACCGCTTGGCCGACACCCAGTGGCTGGTGGCCCGCGAGGCCGGCTTTGCTAGCTGGCCCAAGCTCAAGGCCCACGCCGATGCGGTGGACTTTGCCGCTCGCCACCCGGGCTTTGCCGCCGATGGCGAGGCGCAGGTGCAGCACTGGCGCTGCGGCAACGATATCGAGCACAGCCTGCGCATCAGCGGGTTCAGCGGCAGCTTCCACATGTTCGACGACCCCATGGTGATGGGGCCGGTGCCCGCCGCGCCTGACGATACGTACTGGCAGATACGTACCGAGTACGTACTCAAGGTGTTCGCCCTGGCCCCGCAGGACATCGCCCAGCGCCAGGCCCGCCAGCGCGCGGCCTTGGCGCAGTTGAGCGGCGACAGCGAGCTGGTGCTGTGGTGCGAGGCCGATGCCTACGACCAGCTGTTTCTGGTGCGGGTACTGGCCAGCTTGCCGTGCCTGCCGCGCCGACTGGAGTTGATCGAGACCGACCGGGTGCCGGGGGTGCAGCGCTTTATCGGCATCGGCCAGCTGGCCCCCGACGTGCTGGCCTGGCTGTGGCCGCAGCGCCGGGCGCTGGGCGAGGACGCCTTGCAGCTGGCGCGCCAGGCCTGGGCGGCCTATACCGCGCCCGACCCGACGACCTGGGCCGAGCTTGCCAGCCGGCCACACGCCAGTTTGCCGCTGCTGCAGGGCGCACTGGCCCGGCAACTGCAGGAGCTGCCGGGTGCCGGCGATGGCCTGAGCCTGACCGAGCGCCTGACCTTGCGCATTCTGGCGCGCATGGGCGAGCAGCCGGCGGCGCGGGTGTTCGCCGAGCTGATGGGGCGCGAAGAGCCGTTGCCGTACCTGGGTGACATGATGTTCGCAGCGCTGATAAGGCCGCTGATCGACACGCCGCGGCCGTTGTTGCTGGAGGGTGAAGGCGAGAGCTGGATGCACCGCCCGCTGCGCCTGACCGCGTTGGGCGAGCAGGTGCTGGCAGGGCAGGCCAACTGGCTCGACCAGGCGCCGGCCGAGCGTTGGGTGGGCGGGGTGCGTATCGGCGCCGGTGCGGCTTGGGTGGTGGATGAAGCCGGGAAGGTAGCGCGGCGCACATGACTTGGGCTGCCCGTCCTGGCCTCATCGCCGGCAAGCCGGCTCCTACAGGTACAGCGCAGGCTTGAAGCTCATGCGATCCCTGTGGGAGCGGCTTCAGCCGCGAACACCGGCGAAGCCGGTGCCATCTAGCGCGGTGCCTGCTTCGCGGCTAAAGCCGCTCCCACAGGATTGCGCCGAGCCCGAGCCCTGCGCTGTACCTGTAGGAGCCGGCTTGCCGGCGATGAGGCCGGTACAGGCTGCACAAGACAGTTGCCTCACAGCGATCGCATACGCTTCAGCCCGCCACCGGCTCCACCACCACCTTGTCCGCCACCACCTTCGCCAGCGGCGCCAGCGACAGCGCCGTGCGGTCATGCCCCAGCAGTTCGCACAGGGCATCGACGATCACCTGATGGTCCTGGCGCTCCGGCAACCCCGACACCGTCACGCAACCGATCACCCCGGCACCTTTGACGGTGATCGGGAAGCTGCCGCCGGCACTGGCGTAGTCGGTCAGCGGCAGGTTGTAGCGCTGGGTGATGTCCTTCTTGTCCAGGGCCAGCTGGTGGCCGATGCGGTACGAGCTGCACAGAAAGCGCTGCACGGTATTGCGCTTGCGCCGTACCCAGTCGTGGTTGTGCGGGGTGATGCCGGGCCGGCAGGCCAGAAACAGCGGGCAGTCGAAGCGGCGCACCTCGATCAGCAGCAGCCAGCCTTCGGCTTCGGCGCGCCGCTGCAGCAGCGAACCCAAACGCCAGGCCACGTCTTCATCGAAGTGCTCGAATTGCAGCAACTGCTCCTGGCGAATCAGCAGGGCCAAGTCGTCGGCAAGGGCCATGGCGGGCTCCTGTGGCGGTGGGCCTCCGTGCGGGTGGGCAGCGCCCGGGCGGCCTTGCCTGGCGTGAATGAATCAAGATGAAAAGTTTTTCATCTTGTGTTCAGCAAGCGTAGCAGCGATTGGCCAGTTGGTTTTCCCCTGTAGGAGATCACCCAGCCCTTTCGGGCTGCGCTGTCGCGCAGAGAACGCAGCGTGGGAGCGGGCTTGCCCCGCGATAGCGGTGTCAGCCTCAGCATCGCTATCGCGGGGCAAGCCCGCTCCCACGGGAACCTCATAAATCAAAGGTTTAGATTTTGTGCCATGGGAGCCCACTCAGCCTCGTAAGCTGCGCTGTCGCGCAGGGAACTGCGGCCGCAAGCGCGCCCGCGACACCTGTGGGAGCAACTGTCTTGCTCAATTTCTAAAAGCTGGCTCGATCCCTGTGGGAGCGGGCTTGCCCGCGAACACCGGCGGAGCCGGTGCCAGACAACGCGTTGCCTGCTTCGCGGGCAAGCCCGCTCCCACAGGTCCCTGCTAAATCAACGAGTTGTGATTTGTTCCATAGGAGATCACCCAGCCCTTCGGGCAGTGCTGTCGCGCAGAGAACTGGGCACGAGCCCGCCGCAGTACCTGTGGGAGCGGCTTTAGCCGCGAAGCAGACGCCGCGTTAGATGGCACCGGCTTCGCCGGTGTTCGCGGCTGAAGCCGCTCCCACAGGATCTTTGTTAAATCAACGAGTTGTGATTTGTTCCATAGGAGCCGGCTTGCCGGCGATGGCGTCGGTTTGGCCAGCATTATTTCAGCAGGGTTAGGGTTTCATACATTTGTACAAGTGATGGCGTCGGGCTGCGCAATCGGTCGATGTCCGCCCCCGCCGCACCCGCATAACCTCGGCTCGGGCTGTGTTGATCACTAATAATAAGAGGAGCCACCCCATGCCTGTTCAGTCAGAGCACGATCCCCGTCTCAAACGTTCGCTCAAGACCCGCCACATCAGCATGCTCGCCTTGGGCGGGGTGATCGGTGCCGGGTTGTTCGTCGGCTCAAGCGCGGTTATCGCTTCCACCGGCCCTGGCGCCTTCATCACCTACGCCATCACCGGGCTGATCGTCGCATTGGTCATGCGCATGCTCGGCGAAATGGCCGCAGCCCACCCCAGCAAAGGTTCTTTCGTCGACTACGCGCGCATGGCTTTCGGCCGCCCGGCCGGCTACATGACCGGCTGGCTGTACTGGTATTTCTGGGTGATCGTGGTTGGCTTCGAGGCGGTGGTCGGCGGGCAGATCATCAACGCCTGGCTACCGGCGATACCGGTGTGGGTGATTGCCCTGGGGCTGATGCTGGGCATGACCCTGCTCAACCTGATGTCGGTGCACTCGTTCGGCGAGGCCGAGTACTGGTTCGCCGGGGTCAAGGTGGCGGCCATCGTGGTGTTTTTGCTGGTAACCGGCGCCTTCGTGCTGCACCTGTGGCCCGACTCCGATGCCAGCTTTGCCAACCTTACCCAGCACGGCGGCTTCCTGCCCCATGGTGTCGGCTCGTTGTTCACCGGCGTGGTGGTGGTGATCTTCTCGATGACCGGGGTCGAGGTGGCCACCCTGGCGGCCGCCGAATCGCAAGACCCGTCGCGCAACATCCGCAAGGCGGTGAACACGGTGATGGTGCGCATTCTGGTGTTCTTCGTGCTGGCGACCTTCTTCATCGTCGTCGCCCAGCCCTGGACCAGCCTCACCCCCGGCAAGTCGCCGTTTGTCACGACGCTCGAGCACATCGGCATCCCCTACGCCGGCGACATGCTCACCGTGGTGATTCTGGTGGCGGTGCTGTCGGTGCTCAATGCCGGGCTCTACACCTCGTCGCGCCTGTTGTACGTACTGGCTGCCAATGACGAGGCGCCGCGCTGGATCGCCGGAGTCAACCGCAAGGGTGTGCCGGTACGCGGTGTACTGGCCTCGACCCTGGTGGGCTATGGCTGCGTGGTGATTGCCGCGCTGTGGCCGGACACGGTGTTCCAGTTCCTGATCAATTCCTCCGGCACGGTGTTCCTGTTCGTCTACCTGATGATCTGCCTGTCGCAGCTCAAGCTGCGCCGCCGCTGGGTTGAAGAGGGCTCGCTGAAGTTCGCCATGTGGGGCCACCCGGTGCTGCCGTTGATGGTCACCGCGGCCATCGTCTCGGTGCTGGTGAGCATGGCCTTCGACCCCTCGATGCAGTTGAGCCTGTTGCAGTGCCTGATCGCCATTGTTGCGATTGGCGCCTCGTACCTGCTGATGCGCCTTGGCCGGGGGCGTGTGCCCAAGGCCCAGGTGGCCCAGCCTTAACCGCCGTATCAGGCACGGCCCGGGCCCCGGGCCGTCAATGGGAAGCAAGAACATGTCAGCGAAATTCGATTTGGCCCAGTTACCCAACAAGCCGCTGTGGTTTGCCCCGGCCCCGCCCCGTGCGCGGCTGGAGGGTGATATCCAGGCCGACGTGGTCATCGTCGGCGCCGGCTACACCGGGCTGTGGACCGCTTACTACCTGCTCAAGGCCGACCCGTCGTTGAAGGTGGTGCTGCTGGAAAAGCGCGAAGTCGGCTTTGGCGCTTCGGGGCGCAACGGCGGCTGGGCTTCGGCGATCTTCCCGATCTCGCTGCAGCGGGTCGAGCAGCTGTATTCGCACCAGGCTGCCCTGCACCTGCAGGCGGCGATGAACGACACGGTCGATGAGATCGGCCGGGTGCTGGCGCTGGAAGGGGTGGATGCCGACTACGCCAAGCAGGGGTTCATGTCACTGGCCCGCAGCGGCCCGCAGATGGCCCGGGCGCGTGCCGCGGTGGAGTCTTCGGCGCGCTTCGGCCTGGCGCAGCAATGGCGGGTGCTCGAAGCCGGTGAAGCACACGGCAGCATCGGCGCCCAGGGCACGCTCGGGGCGCTGTACACCGAGCACTGCGCGCTGATTCACCCGGGCAAGCTGGTACGCGGCCTGGCGCAATTGGTGGAAAGCCTGGGCGCGAAGATTTACGAGCAGTCGGCCGTCACCCAGATGGCCCCGGGCGTAGTGCACACCGAGCGTGGTTCGGTGCGCGCCGACATGACCGTGCGCGCCACCGAGGCCTTTACCTCGCAGCAGCCGGGCAAGTCGCGTTTCGTCATCCCGCTGTACTCGCTGGTGCTGGCAACCGAGCCACTGCCACGTGAGCTGCTGGCCAGGCTCAACCTCGACCACCGCATGGCCTTCAACGACATGCGCCACCTGCGGGTGTATGGCCAGGTCACCGCCGAAGGACGGTTGGTGTTCGGCGGCCGTGGCGCGCCCTACAAATGGGGTTCGGTGATGCCCGAGCAGGCCGACCTGGTGGACAGCATCCACGGCAAGATCTACGACACCATGCTCGAATTTTTCCCGGAACTGGCCAGCGCCCGCGTCACCCACCGCTGGGGCGGCGCCTTGGGGGTATCCCGCGACTGGTGCCCGACGGTGAGCATCGACCGCAATGCCCGCATGGCCTGGGCCGGCAACTACGTCGGCGACGGCGTGGCCACCAGCAACCTGGCCGGGCGGCTGCTGCGCAACCTGATTCTTCAGCGTGACGAGGACATCAACACGCTGCCGTTGGTCAACCACCGCTCGCCCTCCTGGGAGCCAGAACCGCTGCGCTGGTTCGGCATCAACAGCGGCCTGGCCGCCGCGTCCCTCAGCGACATGGAAGAGCGCTACACCCACAAACCTTCACGTACCGCGATGCTGCTGGAAAAGCTCACCGGCGCCCATTGATAAGGAGAAAACCCCATGCCTTCGTTCACCATCATCAAGCACGCCGACATCAAGGCCCTGCCGCTGGACCCAAAAGGCCAGCGCGCCGGCGCCGATCAGGGCGACCCGCAGATCGCCGTGCAGGCCCTGGCCCCCGAGGCGGTCGGCAACCTGGGTGTGTGGGAATGCCAGCCGGGTGGCTGGCCGGTGGTCAACCGCCCGGACACCGAGTTCACCTACATCATTTCGGGCAGGGCCTTGCTCACTGACGACAGTACCCAGGAAGTGGTGGAAGTCACCGGCGGCGACCTGATCATCCTGCCGCCGGGCTGGACCGGGCGCTGGGATGTGCTGGAGACCGTGCGCAAGGTGTACGCGATTTACTGATTTCTCGCTTCTCTCCCTGTAGGAGCGGCCTTGTGTCGCGAAAGGGGCGCGCAGCGGCCCCAGGCTTTCAGCATTTGCCCCTGGATTGCTGGGGCTGCTTTGCAGCCCTTTCGCGACACAAGGCCGCTCCTACACAGAAAACTGCAAACCTTCTGAAACCTGTTCGGAAAAAGACAATGACCCAAACCATCATGAACTGGATCTCCGGCGCCCAGGCCGAGGCCACCAGCGGCCAGCAACTGCCGGTCTACAACCCGGCCACCGGTGTGGTCACCGGCCAAGTGCAGCTGTCTGCGCAAAAGGACGTAGACGCTGCCGTCGCCTCGGCCAAGGCCGCCTTCCCAGCCTGGAGCAACCTGTCGCCGCTGCGCCGCTCGCGGGTGCTGAACAAGTTCCTGGCGCTGCTCAACGATCACCGTGACGACCTGGCCCGCCTGATCACTGCCGAGCACGGCAAGGTGTTCACCGACGCCCAGGGCGAGGTGATGCGCGGCATCGAGATCGTCGAGTTCGCCTGCGGTGCGCCGCAGCTGCTGAAAACCGATTTCACCGACCAGGTCAGCACCAACATCGACAACTGGACCCTGCGCCAGCCGCTGGGCGTGGTCACCGGCATCACCCCGTTCAACTTCCCGGTGATGGTGCCGATGTGGATGTTCCCGGTGGCCCTGGCCACCGGCAACACCTTCGTGCTCAAGCCAAGCCCGCTGGACCCGAGCCCGAGCCTGTTCATCGCCGAGCTGCTCAAGCAGGCGGGCCTGCCGGATGGCGTGTTCAACGTGGTGCAAGGTGACAAGGATGCGGTCAACGCGCTGATCGAGCACCCGGACGTGCAAGCCGTCTCCTTTGTAGGTTCAACGCCGATCGCCAACCACATCTACGAGACCGGCGCCCGCCACGGCAAGCGCGTGCAGGCCTTGGGCGGGGCCAAGAACCACCTGGTGGTGATGCCCGATGCCGACATCGACCAGGTGGTCGATGCGTTGATCGGCGCGGCCTACGGTTCGGCCGGCGAGCGGTGCATGGCGATCAGCGTGGCGGTGTTCGTCGGTGATGAAACTGCCGATAAAGTCATGCCCAAGCTGATCGAGCGCACCCGCGAGCTGAAGGTGCTCAATGGCACCAACCTCGAGGCCGAGATGGGCCCGATCGTCACCCGTGCGGCGCTGGAGCGCATCACTGGCTACATCGATCAAGGTGTTGCTGAGGGGGCTCACTTGTTGGTGGACGGTCGCAATCTCAACGGCCAGACGGCGGGTGAGGGGTGTGGTGATGGCTTCTGGCTGGGTGGCACCTTGTTCGATGGCGTCACCCCGGACATGCGCATCTACAAGGAGGAGATATTCGGCCCGGTACTGGCGTGCCTGCGGGTGAAGGATTTTGCCGAGGCGGTGGAGCTTATCAACGCTCATGAGTTTGGCAACGGTGTGAGCCTGTATACCCGTGATGGCCACGTTGCCCGGGAGTTTGGCCGGCGTATCCAGGTGGGCATGGTCGGGATCAACGTGCCGATTCCGGTGCCGATGGCCTGGCATGGGTTTGGTGGCTGGAAGAAGAGCCTGTTTGGCGATATGCATGCTTATGGGGAGGAGGGGGTGCGCTTCTATACCAAGCAGAAGAGCATCATGCAGCGCTGGCCGCAGGGGACTGCCAAGGGGGCGGAGTTTGCCATGCCGACCAGTCATTGATCTGATCTAGCGCTTCGTTTCAGTAACAGATGACCCCGTCCACGCAGCGGGGTTTTCTGTTTTTTGGGGGGCGGTTTGTAGGTTGTGGTGTACGCTATTTTGGGTTTAGTTGGTTTAGTTGGTTTTGAAAGTTGTATGCGCATTCATTATTTGTATTGACGCTTATTCACCTTTCCGCCCTTACGGCGGCTTACTTTTGTCTTGGCAAAAGTAAGCAAAACCGCTCGCTCCCATCATCCGGCCCCTGCGCTTCGCTCCGGGGTTCCCTCACTCCGGGCTTGCTCCAGGGGTACGCGCCGACGGGCCGTCCCTGGCCCGATCGGCGCTCGACCGGCATCCATGCCGGTCGCCCCCCTACGCAATCCCTGCGTTCGGCCTCCT
>NZ_JBJDNC010000019.1:0-18010 GCF_044900265.1 Pseudomonas sp. NPDC089406
TGACCGTATCAAGCTGAGGCTTAATGGCCTGAGCCCTGTTGAGTACAGGACTCAGGCTGCTGCCTAGAGCTGTCCAACTTTTTGGGGGCAGTCCATCCTGTGGGAGCGGGTTTACCCGCGAAGGGCTGCAAAGCAGCCCCCATCAATCCTGATTGAACGCTGACTGACATGCATCAGGGCAAGCCCGCTCCCACGCTGAGCACTGCCGCGAACTACTGGCCACTTCTGCTACCATGGCGCCCTGCCCGACCGTCCACGAGCGCCAGCATGTCCGACCCCCGCCCTGCATTGACCCGTTTCCGCCAGCATTTCGCCGAGCGCATCGTGCCGCTGTGGCAAGGCCCGGGCTGGAACGCCGACCTGGCCCTGCCCTACGAGGCACTGGACGCAACCCACCGCCCCTTGCCCGTGCAACGCTACCGGGCCATGGCCTGTGCCCGCCAGCTGTACCTGTTCAGCAGCCGCATCGGCCAACCGGGCGCGGCAGAGCGGGCGGCGGCGCTGTTCCGCTCGCTGCAAAAGCACTTCCACGACGCCGAGCACGGCGGCTGGTTCTACAGCATCGACGCCGACGGCAAGCCGCTGGACCGGCGCAAGGACCTCTACACCCACGCCTTCATCGTGTTCGCCTGCGCGCACTACTGGGGCAAGGTCGGCGAGGGGCTGGTCGAGGCCACCCTGAATGCCGCGCTGGAAGTGGTCAGCGAACAGTTCGCCCGCGACGATGGCCTGTTCGAGGCCAGCCTGGGTGAAGACTGGGCGGACCTTGGCAGCGGCCCGTTGCAGAACCCGCAGATGCACCTTGCCGAAGCTTTCTTGCAAGTGCTTGCCGTGCGTGAAGACGACGAGGTGCAGCAGGCGCTGCTGCAACTGTGTGAAGCGCTTCAGGAGCATTTTGTCGAGCCGCAGCACGGGCTGATGCTGGAGAAACCACGGGGGGCTGTGGATAACTGGTTCGAGCCGGGGCATCAGTTCGAGTGGTTCTACCTGCTGGAAACCTCATCGCTGCTGCGAGGTACGCCGTTGCACGGGTCCATCGCACGTGGGTTCGGCTATGCCGAGCAGCATGGCGTGAAGGATTCGGCAGTGCTGGCGATGCTCGACAGCAATGGCAAGGTGCTCGATGCCACCCAGCGTATCTGGGCGCAGGCCGAGTACCTGCGGGCATTGGCATTGCGCTCGGGCAATGAGGGCAAGCTGGCCACGCAGTTACAGGCGCTGGAATCGCGCTTCCTGCATGAAGGCGGTTGGCATGAGTGCCGCGATGGCGCAGGCGCCGTCAGCCGGCATGACATGCCTTCGACCACGCCCTATCACCTGGCGACCTGCCTGGAAGGCTTGCTGGGCCTGAGCTGACGCCATCGCCGGCAAGCCGGCTCCTACAGGTTGATCGGGACCCCATGTAGGAGCCGGCTTGCCGGCGATCTGGCCCTTGAACTCAGCCTTTGACCGAACGGTCGATGGAGAACCCTGCCCAGTCCTGGCTCACCGGCATCAGTTCGAGGCTGTTGATGTTGACGTGGGCCGGCTGGTTGAGGATCCAGAAGATGGTGTCGGCGATGTCCTGCGGCTGGATCGGCTCGGCGCCGGCGTAGGTGGCATCGTACTTGGCCTGGTCGCCACCGAAGCGCACCAGCGAGAACTCGCTCTCGCACAGGCCCGGCTCGATGTTGCTGACCCGCACGCCCGTGCCGCGCAGGTCGCAGCGCAGGCTCAGGGAGAACTGGCCGACGAAGGCTTTGGTGCCGCCGTACACGTTGCTGCCCGGGTACGGGTAGTTGCCCGCCACCGAACCCACGTTGAGGATCGACGCACCACGGCCGTGGGCGATCAGGCGTGGCAGCAGCAGGCGGGTGGTGTACATCAGGCCCTTGATGTTGGTGTCGACCATGGTCTCCCAGTCATCCAGGCTGCAGTTCTGCGCCGCATCCACTCCCAGGGCCAGGCCTGCGTTGTTGACCAGGGCCTGGAGCTTGTCGAAGGCCGGCGGCAGGCTGGCAATGGCCTCTTCCATGGCTTTGCGGTCGCGCACATCGACCACCAGGCTGTGCACTTCGGTCTTGGCCGACAGCTCGGCGCACAGCGCGTCCAGGCGTTCCTTGCGACGGCCGGTGAGGACCAGTTTCCAGCCAGCGTCGGCAAAGCGGCGGGCAGTGGCCTCACCGAAACCGGAAGTTGCGCCAGTGATGAATACGGTGGACGTCATGCGTTGCTCCTCGCAGTGGATAATCGTCGGCAGGCCTTGCAGCATGCCCGGCGCAGGCGTTGGCGACAACCGTTTCAGCAAATGCACAAAAAATGATCAACCCCGGCAAAGCCCCGCAACAGAGGGGCCAGGCCAGGCTATGCGCATGTTATCCACAAGCCTTTCCCCATGGATTGGGGGCAACTCGTCGGGTGCAGGGAACCGAATCGCTGCCGGGGAATCTGTGGAAATCTTTCGCTGATGGCGCAACGCTTTCAACCATGCCGGTTGTGGCGGTATGTCCAAGGGTTTTGCACAGAGTTATCCACAGAAATTGGTGTGCTGTGGATGAAGCGTTTGCAGGCCGAAAAGTGCAGGGAAATCATGCACAAGCGCTAGATGGTCAAATATTGAACAGCGCGACGGAGGCCTTGATTTACGTGGCGTAGCGCGACATGCCACCATGTTTTCCACAGGCGGTTCCACATATTCCGTGGAAAGATTTGTAGCTGTGGAAACAAGAGGTTGCGTGGGGGTTGTGGGAGGTCGCTGGAAAGATATGCGACAAGTTGTCCACATGAAGGATGAACCGCTGAAAAGCATCGCCGGCAAGCCGGCTCCTACAGGGACCGTGTAGGAGCCGGCTTGCCGGCGATCAGGTCAGTGCCCGCCTAGGTAAGCGCTGCGCACCTCTTCATTGACCAGCAACTCCTGCCCGGTGCCGGTCATGCGGATCTGCCCGTTGACCATCACATAGGCGCGGTCCGAGAGCTTCAGCGCATGGTTGGCATTCTGCTCCACCAGGAAGATGGTCATGCCGGTCTTGGCCAGCTCGCGCAGGGTCGAGAAGATCTGCTTGACCACGATCGGCGCCAATCCCAGCGACGGCTCGTCCAGCAACAGCAGCTTGGGCCGGCTCATCAGCGCCCGGGCGATGGCGAGCATCTGCTGCTCGCCGCCGGACATGGTCATGGCCCGCTGGTTGCGCCGCTCCTTGAGCCGCGGGAACAGCTCGTACATGCGCTGCATGTCCTCGTCGGCATGCTTGTCGCCGATGGGGATGGTACCCATCATCAGGTTTTCCTCGACGCTCATGTCGGGGAACACCCGACGCCCTTCCGGCGACTGGGCGATGCCGTTGGAGGCGATGTAGTGCGACGACTTGCGGGTGATGTCGGTGCCGCGGTAGACGATCTGCCCGGAGTCCGCCCGGGGCTGGCCGAAAATCGACATCAGCAGGGTCGACTTGCCGGCGCCGTTGGCGCCGATCAGGCTCACCGTCTCGCCCTCGTTGATGTGCATCGAGACCTTTTTCAGCGCCTGGATCGGCCCGTAGAACACGTCCAGGTCCTTGAGCTCGAGAATGGGTGCACTCATACCAGTTCCTCTTCGTCGGCACCCAGGTAGGCGGCGATCACCGTCGGGTTGTTGCGGATTTCCTGCGGGGCGCCTTCGGCGATCACGTTGCCGTGGTCGAGCACGACGATGTGGTCGGAAATGCTCATGACCATGCCCATGTCGTGCTCGATCAGCACCACGGTGATGTCGTGCTCGTCACGCAGCACGCGGATCATGCGGCTGAGGGCTTCGGTCTCCTGCGGGTTGAGGCCCGCCGCCGGCTCGTCCAGGCAGATGATCTTCGGCCGCGTGCACATGGCCCGGGCGATTTCCAGGCGGCGCTGCTGCCCGTACGACAACTCGCCGGCCAGGCGGTTGGCGCAGTCCACCAGGTCGACCACCTCCAGCCAGTAGAAGGCGTGGTCCAGCGCATCGCTTTCGGCCTGGCGGTAGCCCTTGGTGTTGAGCACCCCGGCCAACAGGTTGCGGTTGACCCACATGTGCTGGGCCACCAGCAGGTTTTCCACCACCGACATTTCCTTGAACAGGCGAATGTTCTGGAAGGTGCGCGCAAGGCCTGCGCGGTTGACCAGGTGGGTGCCGCCGAACATCTTGTAGTACAAGCGGTTGGCAAAGCGCGCCGGCGACACGAAATCGGCCGGCTGGAAGCGTTCGCCAAGCAGTTGGATGACGTTGGTGTGGCTGCCGCGCACGTTCAGCTCGATGCGCCCGCCACTGGCCTTGTAAAAGCCGGTCAGGCAGTTGAACACGGTGGTTTTGCCGGCGCCGTTGGGGCCGATCAGGGCGAAGATCTGATTGCGTTTGACCTTCAGGCTGACGTCGCTGAGCGCCTTGATGCCGCCGAACTGCATCATCAGGTTGTCGACCGACAGGATGATTTCATCGCTCATGGCGCCACTCCTTTACGCGGGACCACACCGGTACGGCTGATGCGGATCAGCCCCCGCGGTCGCCAGATCATCATCAGCACCATCAGCACGCCGAACAGCAGCACGCGGTATTCGGAGAAGCTGCGCAACAGCTCCGGCGCTACGGTCAGCACAAAGGCTGCAATCACCACGCCCACGGTCGAGCCCATGCCGCCCAGCACCACGATGGCGAGGATCAGCGCCGACTCGAAGAAGGTGAACGAGGATGGGTTGACGAAGCCTTGGTAGGTGGCGAAGAACACCCCGGCAAGGCCTGCAGTGGAGGCACCCAGGGTGAAGGCCGAGAGCTTGACCAGCACGTGGTTCAGGCCCATGGAGCGGCAGGCGATCTCGTCTTCGCGCAGCGCTTCCCAAGCCCGGCCGACCGGCATGCGGGTCAGGCGGTGCTTGATGTACAGCACCGCCAGCACGACCATGAACAGTACCGCGTAGATGAACACGAACTTGAGGTTGGCGTTGTATTCGAAGCCGAAGAACTCGTGGATCGGCACCCCGCCGTCCTTGGCCCGACGGCCGAATTCCAGGCCAAAGAAAGTCGGCGACGGCGCCGGCATGCCGTTGGGGCCGCCGGTGAACGACAGCCAGTTGTTCAGCACCAGGCGGATGATCTCGCCGAAGCCCAGGGTGACGATGGCCAGGTAGTCACCGTGCATGCGCAGCACCGGGAAGCCCAATATGCACCCGGCCAACGCCGCGGCGATGGCCGCCAGCGGCAGCACGCTCCAGAAGCCCAGGCCCAGGTACTGGTAGCCCAGCGCCAGGCCGTAGGCGCCGATGGCGTAGAACGCCACGTAGCCCAGGTCGAGCAGCCCGGCCAGGCCCACCACGATGTTCAGGCCCAGGCCCAGCAGCACGTAGATCAGGCCGAGGATGACCACGGTCAACAGGTACTTGTTGGCGAAGATCGGGAACACGATGGCGATCACGATCAGCGCCGGGATGATGTAGCGCAGTCGGGTCTTGTAGTCGGGCGCCAGCACGTGCACGCCGGAGCCGCCGCTGTCGAAACCCTGCTGGATGCGCTGGCCGGCGGCGCTCTGCAGGAACAGGCTGAGCACGAAGCGCCCGACCATCACCGCACCCACCAGCCAGGCCACGCGGCGCGGCTCGGCATTGAAGCTGTAGCCGTCGAGCACCACGCCGACCACCGGGCCGAACACGATCAGCGCCAGCAGGCCGGCGACGACGGTTTCGATCAGGCTGCGTTTGAGGTCGAGCCCCTTGGTTTGTGTTGCTTGGGCAGTATTGGCAACGGACATGGTCACACCTTAGCCACGAGTGGGCGGCCCAGCAGGCCTTGTGGACGGAAGATGAGGATGATCACCAGCAACGAGAAGCTGAACACGTCCTTGTAGTCGGAGTTGATCATGCCCGAGAACAGCGACTCGGAAATGCCCAGGATGATCCCGCCGAGCATGGCCCCCGGCAGCGAGCCGATGCCACCGAGCACCGCGGCGGTAAAGGCCTTGATGCCGATGATGAAGCCTGCGTAGAAGTCGAAGGTGCCGTAGTTCATGGTGATCAGCACGCCGGCCAGGGCGGCCATCACCGCGCCGATGACGAACACGTAGGAGATCACCCGGTCGGTGTTGATGCCCAGGATCGAGGCCATCTTGCGGTCTTGCTGGGTGGCGCGGCACATGCGCCCGAGCTTGGTGTACTTGATGACGTAGGTAAGCAGGCCCATGCCGACGAAGGCGGCCACCAGGATGAAGATCTTGGTGTAGGTGAGCTGTACGAAGCCGCTGCCGACATCGATGCGCATGGCGCCTTCGAGCAGGGTCGGTACCCCTTGCTGGCGCGCCCCCTGGCTGAGCTGCGCGTAGTTCTGCAGGATCAGCGAAATACCGATGGCGCTGATCAGCGGGGCCAGGCGGGTGGAGTTGCGCAGGGGCTTGTAGGCGATGCGCTCGATGGTGAAGCCATACACGCCGGTGACCACCACGGTGAACAGCAGCGTGCCGAGCATCAGCAGCGGGAAGGATTCGATACCGAAGTAAGCCAGCAATGCCAGGCTGATCGCCGCGAGGTACGCGGAGATCATGTACACCTCGCCGTGCGCGAAGTTGATCATGCCGATGATGCCATAGACCATTGTGTAGCCGATGGCGATCAGGCCATAGACCGACCCGAGGGTCAGGCCGTTGACCAGTTGCTGCAGGAAAATACCATCCATAACGCAATCTCACCTGAGCGAGACGGCACGAGCGCCGACCACGAAAAGCCACGGATGAAGCGGCCCCAGCAGCGCAGAACCGTGCAGGTCTCCGAAAAAGGACAGGTACCGCAGGGGCAATGGCCCGGGCTTGTGCCCGGGCCAGCTGCCGTTGTTATTTTTGTTTTTCCAGCTGGTGGTACTTGCCGTCCTTGTCCCACTGGTAGACCACGTAGTCGGAGACGGTCAGGTCGCCCTTGCTGTCCCACTTCTTCTCGCCCATGACGGTCTTGACAGGGTTGGCCTTGAGCCACTTGGCGGCGTCTTCGCCCTTGTTCGACTTGGCGCCGTTGAACGCGGCGGCCAGGGCTTGCAGCGAGGCGTAGGCATACAGGGTGTAGCCTTCAGGCTCGGTACCGGCCTTGCGGAACTCCTCGACCACCGCCTTGCTGTCCGGCAGCAGGCGCGGGTCGGCGCCGAAGGTCATGTACACGCCGTCAACGTACTGCGCACCGCCTGCCGTGGTGACCAGTTCGTCGGTGACGATGCCGTCGTCGGACATGAACTTGACGTCCTTCAGGCCCTGCTCGCGCAGCTGGCGCACCAGCGGGCCGGCTTCCGGGTGCAGGCCGCCGAAGTAGACGACGTCGGCACCGGCGGCGCGGATCTTGGTGACCACGGCGCTGAAGTCCTTCTCGCCGCGGGTCAGGCCCTCGTACAGCACAGGTTTGACGCCGCGTTTTTCCAGCTGCGCCTTGGTGGCGTCGGCCAGGCCCTGGCCGTAGGTATCCTTGTCGTGCAGCACCACGACCTTCTTGCCCTTGAGCACATCGACGATGTAGTCGCCGGCAACGATACCCTGCTGGTCGTCGCGCCCGCACATGCGGAACATCGCCGACAGGCCACGCTCGGTAACCTGCGGGTTGGTGGAGCCCGGGGTGATGGCGATCACGCCGGCCTCGTCGTACACCTCGGAGGCGGGGATGGTGTTGGAGGAGCAGAAGTGCCCGACCACGCCGATGACCTTGTCCTGGTCGACCAGGCGGTTGGCCACGGCCACGGCTTGCTTGGGTTCACAGGCGTCATCGCCCTTGACCAGGACGATCTTCTCGCCGTTGACGCCGCCGGCGGCGTTGATCTTGTCGGCCGCTGCCTGCGCACCTTTCATGTACTGCTCGCCAAACGCTGCGTTGGCCCCGGTCATGGGCCCCGCGACACCGATCTTGACGTCGGCCTGAACATACGAAGAAACACCCAGTGCGGTGGCTACAGCCAGTGCCAGGAAACCTTTCTTGTAAAACGTCTGCGACATGAGGTGGTGCTCCTAGAGTTTTTTTTGGTTGGCACTACAACTTCTCAGCCCTGTGCTCTGAGCAAGGGCCGTGCCATTGGTTTTGTCTTCCGGGAAAACACGCGGTGAAGGGCTTGGCGAGGCGACCGGCGGCCTTTTCTTTATTGAGCGTGCAACCGTCTGCCACGCGGCAGGCGCCACTGCTCGCCTAGACAAGTCGCAACCATCAAGTGCCATCATTGCAACCCTTGCGAGTGTTAACGTGCAACCAACCTGTTACAGCGCACCGTCACCGAAGTGCACACCGCTGGTGCGCGACTGCTACAGGGGGCACCGTTACAAGGCTAGCTGGTGCACAGGTAAAGCACCTGTTTTGGCTGTTCCGGCCTCTTCGCGGGCAAGCCCGCTCCCACAGGTACAGCACCGCTCTGGAGGATTGCATCGTACTTGTGGGAGCGGGCTTGCCCGCGAAGAGGCCAGTGCAGGCACATCAAGGCCGAAAAGGCTGGCACAATACCGCCCATTGCCCGCCTTGGAGCTTCCCCCTGATGAGCGAGAGCGCATTCGCCGAGCGCATCGTGCATAACCTGCTCGACACCGACTTCTACAAGCTGACGATGATGCAGGCCGTGCTGCACAACTACCCGGACGCCGACGTCGAATGGGAATTTCGCTGCCGCAACGGCGAGGACCTGCGCCCCTACCTCGCCGACATCCGCCAGCAGCTCGAACTGCTCTGCGAACTCACTCTGGACGACGGCCAACTGGCCTTTCTCGAGCGCATCAGCTTCCTCAAGCCCGACTTTCTGCGCTTTCTGCGCCTGTTCCGCTTCAACCTGCGCTATGTGCGCCTGGGCATCGAGAACGACCAGCTGTGCCTGCGCCTGAAAGGCCCGTGGCTGCACGTGATCCTGTTCGAAGTACCGCTGCTGGCGATCATCAGCGAAGTGCGCAACCGCCATCTGCACCCGCACATGCGCCTGGCAGAGGCGCGCGACCAGTTGCTGCGCAAGTTCGACTGGCTGCGCGCCCACGCCAGCACTGACGAGCTGGCCGAGCTGCAGGTGGCCGACTTCGGCACCCGCCGGCGTTTCTCGGGCCGCGTGCAGGAAGAGGTGGTGCGGGTACTGCGCGACGAATTCCCGGGCCGCTTCGTCGGCACCAGCAACGTCGACCTGGCCTGGAAGCTGGACATCAAGCCCCTGGGCACCATGGCCCATGAGTGGATCATGGCCCACCAGCAGCTGGGCCCGCGGCTGATCGACAGCCAGATCGCCGCGCTGGACTGCTGGGTACGCGAGTACCGCGGCCTGCTGGGCATCGCTTTGACCGACTGCATCACCATGGATGCGTTTCTCAAAGACTTCGACCTGTACTTCGCCAAGCTTTTCGATGGTTTGCGCCACGACTCGGGCGAGCCGGTGGCCTGGGCCGAAAAAGCCATCGCCCACTACCAGAAGCTGGGCATCGACCCGATGACCAAGACCCTGGTGTTCTCCGATGGCCTGAACCTGACCCGTTCGCTGGAAATCTTCCGTGCCCTGCGCGGTCGCATCAACGTCAGCTTTGGCATCGGCACCAACCTGACCTGCGACATCCCCGGTGTGGCGCCGATGAGCATCGTGCTTAAAATGACCGACTGCAACGGCTCGCCGGTGGCGAAGATTTCCGATGAAGCCGCCAAGACCCAGTGCCGCGACGAGAACTTCGTCGCCTACATGCGTCATGTATTCAAAGTCCCCAGCAAGGAGTAACCCATGCAAGCGGTTCAGCAAGAGATTGCCCAGGCGCTGAAGGTACAGCCGCCGTTCGCAGATGCTGCAGCGCTCGAGGCCGACGTGGCCCGGCGCGTGGCGTTCATCAAGGACTGCCTGGCCAACGCCCGGCTCAAGACCCTGGTGCTGGGCATCAGCGGCGGCGTCGACTCGCTGACCGCCGCCCTGCTCGCCCAGCGCGCCATCAACGAGTTGCGCGCCGAGACCGGCGACAAGGCCTACACCTTCATCGCCGTGCGCCTGCCGTACCAGGTGCAGCATGACGAGCACGACGCCCAGGCCTGCCTGGACGTGATCAAGGCCGACGAAGTGCACACCATCGATATCGCCCCGGCGGTGAAGGCCCTGGCGGCCGAGGTACAGGAGTTGAAGACCGGCTCGCCGACGTTGGTGGACTTCGTCGTCGGCAACGTCAAGGCACGCACCCGCATGGTCGCCCAGTACACCATCGCCGGCGCCCGCGCGGGCCTGGTGATCGGCACCGACCACGCCGCCGAGGCGGTGATGGGCTTCTTTACCAAGTTCGGTGATGGTGCCTGCGACCTGGCGCCGCTGAGCGGGCTGGTGAAGAACCAGGTGCGGGCCATTGCACGCAGCTTTGGCGCGCCGGAATCGCTGGTGGAAAAAGTACCGACTGCCGACCTTGAAGACCTGGAGCCAGGCAAGCCGGACGAAGCGTCGCATGGCGTGACCTACCAGCAGATCGATGCCTTCCTGCACGGCTTGCCGGTGGATCAGCAGGCGTTCGACATCATCGTCGCCACCTACCGCAAGACCCAGCACAAGCGCGAACTGCCGTTCGCGCCTTGATCAGGCTGTAGAAAGACCTGTGGGAGCGGGTTTACCCGCGAATACGTCGGTGAAACCACCATCGTATTCGCGGGTAAACCCGCTCCCACAGGGACTGCATAAGCTTGAGGCCAGCGCCGTACCTGTAGGAGCCGGCTTGCCGGCGATGAGGCCGGTTCAGGCAGCACAAGACAGTTGCTCCCACAGAGCCCAGCGTCAGGCTTGGCTTACTTGACTACAACCTTGCCCTTCATCATCGAGATGTGGCCCGGGAAGGTGCAGAAGAAGCTGTAGTCGCCACCGGCTTCCAGCTTGGAAGTGTCCAGGGTGATGGAGCTCTTCTCGCCGGCGCCGATCATCTTGGTGTGGCCGATGATCGCCGCGTTGTCGGCCTTGATGTAGTCCTTGTCCAGCCCTTGGGACATGCCCTCGGTGGCGATGCCCTGCATGTCGGCAGTCTTGCTGATCACCAGGTTATGGCCCATGACGTTCTTCGGCAGGCTGCCACCGTGGGTCAGTTCGACTTCGACGGTCTTGCAGCTCTTGTCGATGGTGAATTCCTTGGTGTTGAACGACATCTGGTCGGTCGAATCGACCGTCACCTTGCAGTCAGCAGCAAACACGGAGGCACTGGCGAGGGTCAGCAGGGATACCGCTACAGCTTTCGCAAACATCATGAATCTCCTTGGCAGGGTTTTATCAATTGCGAGACTGCCTGAAACCACCCCGCCCCTTCCTGATGTGGGTCAAGGGCTGTCAAGTGGCCAGCCAGTTGAATTGTTCAATGGATTGTATACAACCAATCTAAGAGCACATCATGCCCTCTTGATAGACGATGGGACAACCTCTCATTTAGGAGTAATTGAAATGTCCCTCTCAAGTTTCATCAACAGCTTGCTCGCCGCCTACGCCCAGGGCGCCACTGGCGCGGCCTGCGAGTTCTCCCGCCCGGAGTGATCGGGCTTTCAAGTCACGGCCTTGCGCCTTACCCTGTCAGCCCTGTGAAGGGAGACAAGCAATGCCAGTACGTTCCGTTTGTGTGTTCTGCGGCGCCAGCACCGGCGCCAACCCCGCCTACCGTGAAGCAGCCATTGCCCTTGGCCAGGCCATCGCCGGTCGCGGCCTGACGCTGGTGTACGGTGGCGGTGCGCTCGGCCTGATGGGCATCGTCGCCGATGCGGCCATGGCCGCAGGTGGCGAAGTGGTCGGCATCATCCCCCAGAGCCTGCTGGACGCCGAGGTTGGCCACAAGGGCCTGAGCCGCCTTGAGGTGGTCGATGGCATGCACGCGCGCAAGGCGCGCATGGCCGAGCTCAGCGATGCCTTCATCGCCCTGCCGGGTGGGCTGGGTACGCTGGAAGAATTGTTCGAGGTGTGGACCTGGGGGCAGTTGGGCTACCACGCCAAGCCGCTGGGGCTGCTGGATGTGAACGGCTTTTATGAAAAGCTGGGCGGGTTCCTCGACCATGTGGTCGACGAGGGCTTTGTGCGGCCGCAGCACCGGGCGATGTTGCAACTGGCGCAGCAGCCGGATGTGCTGCTCGATGGGATGGACAGTTTTGTTGCGCCGGTGGCGCCGAAGTGGGTCGACAAGGCCCCGGATTGAGTCAGGGGCCGCTTCGCGGCCCCTGCAGTGATCAGCGCGGAACTACTGGCTGACGCGGCTTCTTGTTGCCCTTGCCGCCACCCTTGGCTGCCTCTTTACGCTCCTTGGCCGCCTGCTGGTTGCGGGCGAACGCTTCGGCCTTGGCCTTCTCGCGCTTGTCCCACGGCTTGCTGCCATCGCTGGCGCGCGGCGGCAGGCCGGTGTGCTGGGTGAGGATCTTCTGCTCCTTGCCCACCTTGTGGCTGCCGGCCGGGGTCGAGTTCTTGCGCCGGGCGCTCTGGTAGCTGTCGGTCTGCGGCTGGTGCAGCGGGATCAGCTGGTGCTTGCCCGGGCCGATCAGGTCGGCGCGGCCCATGCGCTCCAGCGCTTCACGCAGCATCGGCCAGCCTTTCGGGTCGTGGTAGCGCAGGAACGCCTTGTGCAGGCGGCGCTGCTCCTCGCTCTTGACGATCTCCACCCCTTCGCTCTTGTACGTCACCTTGCGCAGCGGGTTCTTGCCCGAGTGGTACATGGCCGTGGCCGAGGCCATTGGCGAGGGGTAGAACGCCTGCACCTGGTCGGCGCGAAAGCCATTACCCTTGAGCCACAGGGCCAGGTTCATCATGTCTTCGTCGGTGGTGCCCGGGTGGGCAGCGATGAAGTACGGGATCAGGTACTGCTCCTTGCCCGCCTCTTTCGAGAACTTCTCGAACATGCGCTTGAAGCGGTCGTAGGTGCCGATGCCCGGCTTCATCATCTTGTCCAGCGGGCCACGCTCGGTATGCTCCGGGGCGATCTTCAGGTAGCCGCCAACGTGGTGGGTGACCAGCTCGCGCACGTACTCCGGCGATTCCACCGCCAGGTCGTAGCGCAGGCCCGAGGCGATCAGGATCTTCTTCACCCCCGGCAAGGCACGGGCCTTGCGATACAGCTCGATCAGCGAGCTGTGGTCGGTGTTGAGGTTCTCGCAGATGCCCGGGAACACGCACGACGGCTTGCGGCAGTGCTTCTCGATGTCGTGGCTCTTGCAGGCGATGCGGTACATGTTGGCGGTCGGGCCGCCAAGGTCGGAGACCACGCCGGTGAAGCCCGGCACCTTGTCACGCATCTCTTCGATTTCGTGCAGGATCGACTCGTGTGAGCGGTTCTGGATGATCCGCCCTTCGTGCTCGGTGATCGAGCAGAAGGTGCAGCCACCAAAGCAGCCACGCATGATGTTCACCGAAAAACGGATCATCTCGTAGGCCGGGATGCGCTCCTTGCCGTAGGCCGGGTGCGGGATGCGCGCGTAGGGCATGCCGAACACGTAGTCCATCTCTTCGGTGGTCATGGGGATGGGTGGCGGGTTGAACCACACATCCACTTCGCCGTGCTTCTGCACCAGGGCGCGGGCGTTGCCCGGGTTGGTCTCCAGGTGCAGCACGCGGTTGGCGTGGGCATACAGCACCGGGTCGTTACGCACCTTCTCGAACGACGGCAGGCGGATCACCGACTTTTCGCGGGTGACGCTTGGGCTGTCGAGAATCTGCACCACCTTGGCTTCGTTCGGGTCTTCCTGCTCGCCCTTGGCCTGCTCGATGGCGCAGGCCTGGGTATCCTGGGTGTTGACGTACGGGTTGATGATCTTGTCGACCCGGCCCGGGCGGTCGATGCGGGTGGAGTCGATCTCGTACCAGCCCTGGGGCGTGTCACGGCGGATGAACGCGGTGCCGCGCACGTCGGTGATCTGCTCGACACGTTCGCCCTGCGACAAGCGCTGGGCCACCTCGACAATCGCCCGCTCGGCGTTGCCGTACAGCAGGATGTCGGCGCTGGCGTCCACCAGAATCGAGTGGCGGACCTTGTCCTGCCAGTAGTCGTAGTGGGCGATGCGGCGCAGCGAGGCCTCGATGCCGCCGAGCACGATCGGCACGTGCTTGTAGGCTTCCTTGCAGCGCTGGCTGTACACCAGGCTGGCACGGTCCGGGCGCTTGCCGGCCAGGCCGCCCGGGGTGTAGGCGTCGTCGGAGCGGATCTTCTTGTCGGCGGTGTAGCGGTTGATCATCGAGTCCATGTTGCCGGCCGCGACGCCGAAGAACAGGTTCGGCTCGCCGAGCTTCATGAAGTCGTCTTTGGACTGCCAGTTGGGCTGGGCGATGATGCCGACGCGAAAGCCCTGGGCCTCGAGCAGGCGGCCGATGATGGCCATGCCGAACGAGGCGTGGTCGACGTAGGCGTCACCGGTCACGATGATGATGTCGCAGGAATCCCAGCCGAGCTGATCCATCTCCTCCCTGCTCATCGGCAGGAACGGCGCTGGCCCGAAGCATTCGGCCCAGTACTTGGGATAGTCGTAGAGTGGTTTGGCTGCTTGCATGTCAGTGACCGGTTCTGGTGTGCAGGGAAATCGCGGGCGCGGAATATAGCACAAATTTTGACCAAATCCGACGGTGGCGGTCGGATTCATAAGATCCTCAAGGAAAAAAACCGGCCCCTGTGGGAGCGGGTTTACCCGCGAATGCGATGTTGATTGCAGCATCGCATTCGCGGGTAAACCCGCTCCCACAGGGGCCGGTCAAACCCTGGTGGCTTTATTCGTCGTCGTCGAAGTTGTACATGCCCGGCGCGAGGTTCTCGAAGCGGGTGTACTTGCCGATGAACGCCAGGCGGATGAAGCCGATGGGGCCGTTACGCTGTTTACCAATGATGATTTCGGCCACGCCCTTGTGCTCGGTCTCGGGGTGATACACCTCGTCGCGGTAGACGAACATGATCACGTCGGCGTCCTGCTCGATTGCACCGGATTCACGCAAGTCGGAGTTGACCGGACGCTTGTTCGGGCGCTGCTCCAGGGAGCGGTTGAGCTGCGAGAGCGCGATCACCGGGCAGTTGAATTCCTTGGCCAGGGCTTTCAACGAGCGGGAAATTTCGGAAATTTCGTTGGTCCGGTTGTCACCGGCCGAACCCGGGATCTGCATCAGCTGCAGGTAGTCGACCATGATCATGCCGATCTCGCCGTGTTCACGGGCGAGGCGCCGGGTACGCGCACGCATTTCGGACGGGCTGATACCGGCGGTATCGTCGATGAACAGCTTGCGGTCGTTGAGCAGGTTCACCGCAGAGGTGAGCCGCGGCCAGTCGTCGTCGTCCAGCTGGCCGGAACGCACCTTGGTCTGGTCGATACGGCCCAGCGACGAGAGCATACGCATAACCAGCGATTCGCCGGGCATCTCTAGCGAGAATACCAACACCACCTTGTCGCTGCGCAACACGGCGTTTTCCACCAGGTTCATGGCGAAGGTGGTCTTGCCCATCGACGGACGGCCGGCAACGATGATCAGGTCAGCCGCCTGCAGGCCGCTGGTCTTCTCGTCCAGGTCGGTGTAGCCGGTGGAGATGCCGGTGATGTCGCTGTCGGAGTTGAACAGCGTGTCGATACGGTCGATGGCCATGGTCAACAGCTCGTTGACCCCCACCGGGCCGCCGGTCTTCGGCCGCGCCTCGGCGATCTGGAAGATCTGCCGCTCGGCGTCGTCGAGGATCTCTTCGGCGTTACGCCCCTGCGGGTTGAAGGCGTTGTCGGCGATGTCGGTACTGATGCTGATCAGCTGGCGCAGCGTGGCCCGCTCGCGAATGATCGCGGCATAAGCCTTGATGTTGGCCACCGACGGGGTGTTCTTGGCCAACTCCGCCAGGTAGGCCAGGCCGCCGATCTGGGTCGACAGGCCCTCTTTGTCCAGCTGCTCGTGCAGGGTCACCACGTCGAACGGCTGGTTCAGGTCGGCCAGCTTGTGGATGGCGCGGAAGATCAGCCGGTGGTCATGCCGGTAGAAGTCACCGTCCGAGACCTGGTCCAGCACCCGCTCCCAGGCGTTGTTGTCCAGCATCAGGCCACCGAGCACGGCCTGTTCGGCCTCGATGGAATGCGGCGGTACTTTCAGCGCTGCGGTTTGCAGGTCGAGCTGTTCGGAGCTGGTGATCTCGTTCATGGCCACGCAAGAATTCTGGGGGGACGAAAAAGACAAAGGGCACGGCCTGTGAAACAGGACCGTGCCCGATGTTAACCGGCTGGCTCCCAGGGAGCCAACCGGTCAGCGCAGCTTAGGCAGCTACGACGACCACACGTACGGTGGCTTCAACGTCGCTGTGCAGGTGCACGGCTACGTCGTATTCGCCAACCTGACGGATGGTGCCGTTCGGCAGACGAACTTCAGCTTTGGCCACTTCAACGCCGGAGGCGGTCAGGGCGTCAGCGATGTCGTGGGTGCCGATCGAACCGAACAGCTTGCCTTCGTCGCCAGCGGTGGCAGTGATGGTCACTTCCAGCTCGGCCAGTTGGGCAGCGCGGCTTTCAGCCGAAGCTTTCTTGTCTGCAGCAGCTTTTTCCAGCTCGGCACGGCGCTCTTCGAACGCGGCCAGGTTGGCGGCGTTGGCAACGGTGGCCTTGCCGAACGGCAGCAGGAAGTTACGGCCGTAACCGGCCTTAACATTTACTTTGTCGCCCAGGTTGCCCAGGTTAGCGACTTTTTCCAGCAGGATCAGTTCCATTTGGTAAAACCTCTTAACTTTTAACCTTCACCGTTCGCGGAGTCGTCACCCTGTGAGGGGGACTTGCGACCGCGAAAATCAATCAGGCTGTCGACAATGGCCAGGACCATCAGCAACGGGTAAATCAGCTGCAAGATCAGCGGCAACGTCACGTACATGCCCACCAGCCAGAAACCGGCCAGTCGACCCTGCCCCACCAGCCCGTGCATCAAGGCGATGCCGGCCAGTACCAGAACCAGGCTCGAGGCCGATGCCAGGATGATGAACTGCGGCCCGATGAACGGGGCCACCACCATCACTGCCACCAAGACCGCCATGGTCTGTTTCGGCAACTTCAGGGCGCGAAACTCGCGACCGAAGCCTCCAGGGTTGTACAACGCTGCCTGCCAATAACGCGCCAGCACCAGGGCCAACACGCTGAACAACTGCACCGTCACTGCTGTGGAGGCGACCAGCACGGGGCGGATCAGCTCACCGGAGAGCATCGGCTGCCCTTCGATCTTCGGCATGGCTTCGGCAAACGCCTTGGCCAGCACATCGAAGGTCTGTGCCAGCGCCTGGTCCAGCACGAGGCTGAACACCACGGCGAACACGGCACTGAACACCAGCACACGGCTCCAGGAATGCTCGGCGCGCAACAGCGCAGCGAGGCCGAGGGCACCAGCGGTCACCATGAAGGTGATCGGGTCGCCCATCAACCATACGGCCAGACCGGCCAGCAGGCCGCCGGCGATGACCGTCGAAGCATCCTTGAAACCACGCCGCAGCAGCACAAGGCTACCGGCGGCGGCACTCAACCAGAACAGCAGCGGCAGTACCGCGCTGATGACCACCACCAGGGTGGCCTGCACACGACCGCGCATGATGAAACTTGCTAACGCTCGCATGCCTATCCCTTACTGCTTGTCGACGACCCGGTCTCAGCGGCCGTGGCTGTCGGTGTAGGGCAGCAGGGCCAGGAAGCGGGCGCGCTTGATAGCGGTAGCCAGCTGACGCTGATAACGAGCTTTGGTACCGGTGATGCGGCTTGGAACGATCTTGCCGGTTTCGGATACGTAAGCTTTCAGGGTGTTGAGATCTTTGAAGTCGATCTCTTTCACGTCTTCAGCAGTGAAGCGGCAGAATTTACGACGACGGAAGAAACGTGCCATGTAATTGGCTCCTCAAAAAGTCCGTGGATTACTCGTCAGCGTTGTCGCTGTTGTCGCTGTCATTGCTGTCGTCGCCATCGGCGCCGTCGGCATTGTCAGGACGTTCACGACGCTCACGGCGCTCGCTGCGGTTTTCTTCGGCCTTGAGCATCTCGGACGGGCCGGTAACGGCTTCGTCACGACGGATGACCAGGTTACGGATCACGGCATCGTTGTAGCGGAAGTTGTCTTCCAGCTCGGCCAGCGCCATGCCGGGGCACTCAA
>NZ_JBJDNC010000019.1:18020-66242 GCF_044900265.1 Pseudomonas sp. NPDC089406
CACGTAGTGAGCCTTGTGAACATTGTTGATTGCGTAGGCCAGTTGACGACGGCCCCAGTCTTCCAGGCGGTGGATCTTGCCACCATCTTCTTCGATCAGCTTGGTGTAACGCTCAACCATGCCGCCGACTTGCTCGCTCTGGTCCGGGTGAACCAGGAAGATGATTTCGTAATGACGCATGAATGCTCCTTACGGGTTAGTAGTCTGCCAGCAACCTGGTCAGACAAGGAGTGAATGACACTGTATGTCTTGCCCTGAGGGGAGACGCATGCGCGCCTGCCAGCTCGGCAAGGGGCGCAATTGTAGAGAAGGCCGGGGGGACAAGCAAGGTGATTGGCGAATATTTGAACAGTCAGAAACAATTGCGCCAAGAGAAACGCAATGTGGGAGCGGGGGGGGGGGGGGGGGGGGCGGGCCCCCCCCCCCCCCCCCCCCCCCCCCCCCCCCCCCCCCCCCCCCCCCACCCACAAAAGCTTGGTGAGTCAGCGCTTGGCCTGGCGCTGGCGCACGGCCTCGAACAGGCAAACGCCGGTGGCCACCGACACGTTCAGGCTGCTGACGCTACCGCCCATCGGCAGCTTCACCAGAAAATCACAGTGCTCGCGGGTCAGGCGGCGCATGCCCTTGCCTTCGGCGCCCATGATCATCACCAGCGGGCCGGTCAGGTCCTGCTGGTAGATCTCCTGCTCGGCTTCACCGGCAGTGCCGACCACCCACAACCCGCGCTGCTGGAGCTTTTCCAGGGTGCGGGCCAGGTTGGTGACAGCCACCAACGGCATCACTTCGGCGGCGCCGCAAGCGACTTTACGCACCACACCGGTGAGGGTGGCCGACTTGTCCTTGGGGATCACCACGGCAGTGGCGCCGGCAGCATCGGCGGTGCGCAGGCAGGCGCCGAGGTTGTGCGGGTCGGTGACACCATCGAGTACCAGGATCAGCGGCGGCGTTTCAGTACGTTCGAGCAGCTCGTCGAGCATCGCCTCGCCCCACACCTGGCTCGGGCTCACCTCGGCGACTACGCCCTGGTGCACACCCTCGACCCAGGCGTCGAGCTCGCGGCGCTCGGCCTGGCCGACCTGTACGCGGTTCTGCGCAGCCAGTTCCAGCAGCGCCTGAATACGCGGTTCGCTGCGCCCTTCCGACAGCCAGATCTGCTTGACCCGCTTGGGATGGTGCTGCAGCAGTGCCTGAACCGCGTGCACGCCGTAGATTTTTTCCAGCTGACTCATGACTTGTTCTTGCCTTTACGTGGCGCACCGGACTTCGGCGGCCCCTTGCGATGCTTGGTCGGCTTGCCGGACGGCTTGCTGCCCTTGTCCGCCTTGCTGCCGGCATGGCTGGAGCGCGCTTCACCCATCAGCGCCTTTTTCATTTCGCGGCTCTTGCGCACCTCGGCGTTGCGCTGCACGGCGTCCTTCGGGAAGTACGCATCAGCGGTTTCGCTCTTGCGGCTGCGCGGCTTGGGCGAAATTTTCGCCTCCTGCACCGGAGCCTGAGCTGGCGCTGGCGCCGCCTCAGTGGCACCGGCAGCACGCGGCTTGCGGCCAACCGGGGCGTTGACGGTGGCTTCGGACATCTCGAAGTCGATCTTGCGCTGCTCGAGGTCGACGCGCATGACCTTGACCTCGACCGTATCGCCCAGGCGGAAGCTACGCCCGCTGCGCTCACCCGACAGGCGGTGGTGCACCGGGTCGAAGTGGTAGTAGTCGCCCGGCAGGGCACTGACGTGCACCAGGCCTTCGACGTAGATGTCGGTCAGCTCGATGAACAGGCCAAAACCGGTCACCGCGGTGATCACGCCGGGGAAGGTTTCGCCCACGCGGTCACGCATGTATTCGCACTTGAGCCAGTTGACCACATCGCGGGTGGCCTCGTCGGCGCGCCGCTCGGTCATCGAGCACTGCTCGCCCATCTGCTCCAGGCTGTTCTCGTCGTACGGGTAGATGCGCGCCTTGGGGATGCTCAGGGCGCCGGCACGCTTGACGTGCGGGGTGTCCATCTTCGAACGGATCACGCTGCGGATGGCGCGGTGCACCAGCAGGTCGGGGTAGCGACGGATCGGCGAGGTGAAGTGGGTGTACGCCTCGTAGTTCAGGCCAAAGTGGCCATTGTTCTCGGTGCTGTACACCGCCTGGCTGAGCGAGCGCAGCATGACGGTCTGGATCAGGTGGAAGTCCGGGCGCCCGGCGATGCTCGCCAGCAGGGCCTGGTAATCCTTCGGCGACGGGTCCTTGCCCTTGTGCAGGGTCAGGCCCAGCTCGCCGAGGAAGGCGCGCAGTTTTTCCAGGCGCTCCGGCGGCGGGCCATCGTGCACGCGGTACAGCGACGGCACGTTGTGCTTTTGCAGGAACTCGGCCGTGGCGACGTTGGCCGCCAGCATGCATTCCTCGATCAGCTTGTGGGCGTCGTTGCGCACGGTCGGGCGAATTTCGGCGATCTTGCGGTCTTCACCGAAGATGATCCGGGTTTCCTGGGTTTCGAAGTCGATCGCGCCACGGGTGTGACGGGCCGCCACCAGCGCCTTGTACAGGGCGTACAGGTGCTTGAGGTCCGGCAGCACCTCGCTGTACTCCTCGCGCAGGGCCTTGCCTTCGCGGGTACGGGCGTGCTCCAGCATGCTGCTGACCTTGTTGTAGGTCAGGCGCGCGTGGGAGTGGATCAGGCCTTCGTAGAACTGGTAGTCGACCATCTGCCCGGCTTTGTTGATGGTCATCTCGCAGACCATGGCCAGGCGATCGACGTGCGGGTTCAGCGAGCACAGGCCGTTGGACAGCTCCTCGGGGAGCATCGGCACCACGCGCTCGGGGAAGTACACCGAGTTGCCGCGCTGCTGAGCCTCGACGTCCAGGGCCGAGCCCAGGCGCACGTAGCTAGACACATCAGCGATGGCCACGTACAGGCGCCAGCCGCCGGAGAACAGGCGCAGCTTGCCCAGCGGTTCGCAGTAGACGGCGTCGTCGAAGTCGCGGGCGTCCTCGCCGTCGATGGTGACGAACGGCAGGTGGCGCAGGTCGATGCGCTTCTCCTTGTCCTTCTCCTCGACTTCAGAACGGAACTTGCGCGCTTCCTTGATCACGTCCTTCGGCCAGACGTGCGGAATGTCATAGCTGCGCAGGGCGATGTCGATCTCCATGCCCGGCGCCATGTAGTTGCCGATCACCTCGATGACGTCACCCTGCGGCTGGAAGCGCGGGGTCGGCCAGTGGGTGATCTTGATCGAGACGAACTGGCCGATCTTGGCGCCGCCGTTACGCCCGGCAGTCACCAGCACTTCCTGCTGGATCTTCGGGTTGTCCGGGGTCACGTAGCCGATGCCGCCTTCTTCGAAGTAGCGGCCGACCACGCTTTCGTGGGCGCGGGAGATGACCTCGACCAGCACGCCTTCGCGCCGGCCACGGCGGTCGACGCCGGACACCCGGGCCAGGCCGCGGTCGCCGTCGAACACCAGGCGCATCTGCGCGGGGCTCAAGAACAGGTCTTCGCTACCGTCGTCCGGGATCAGGAAGCCGAAGCCGTCACGGTGGCCGGAAACACGGCCGCAGATCAGGTCGAGCTTGTCTACCGGGGCATAGGTGCCGCGCCGGGTATAGATAAGCTGACCGTCGCGCTCCATGGCGCGCAGGCGGCGGCGCAGGGCTTCGATCTGGTCTTCTTCGTAAAGACCGAATTCTTCGGCCAGCTGTTCGCGGGCTGCCGGCTCGCCACGGTCGGCGAGGCGCTGCAGGATCAGCTCACGGCTGGGGATGGGATTATCGTATTTTTCCGCTTCGCGAGCGGCCTCGGGATCGAGGGATTGCCAATCGGCCATCAGAAGGGGTTCACCTTGGGGTATATAGATATGAATTCTGGCATAGGCGTATTGAAACCGGAAATGTCAGCCTTGGACAGCCCCATAGAAGGGTCCGGCGAGCGGCAATAGGCCCATGTAATCAACAAGTTGAATTTTTTGAAATTTTTTTCGCTCGGGGGCTTTACAGCCCTCGGAGCCGTCCGTATAGTGCGCACCACAACGACGGACAACCCCGAAGTTGTAGTAGAGATGAACGGCGCTGTAAAGCATCTTGTAATCTCGAATGTGTGCCCAGGTGGCGGAATTGGTAGACGCGCTGGTTTCAGGTATCAGTGACTTAACGGTCGTGGAAGTTCGAGTCTTCTCCTGGGCACCAAGTTTTTCCAAGTAACAGATGACCAAGGATCTGTTACTACTGTGTGAAAGCGGACGATGTCCCTTTCAGCAGATGATGCAAAGCTTTGCCCAGGTGGCGGAATTGGTAGACGCGCTGGTTTCAGGTATCAGTGACTTAACGGTCGTGGAAGTTCGAGTCTTCTCCTGGGCACCATACAAAAACCCACTAGCTTGCTAGTGGGTTTTTTCTTGCCTGCGATTTTTGCATCGTCCGCCTGCCTCATTGCAATCAGGAATGACTCTCATCTATCGTGATGGCTTTCTCTCATGGAGCGAGCGAACGATGAGCATGGAGCTGACCACCCCTCACCCGCTGCAAGCCTGCTGGGACCTGCAACTCGCAGGCCTGGCCGCCGATGCCCTGCGCGTGGCGCTGAGCATCGAGCTGTTCGAACACCTCGAACAGCACATCGCCCCCGCCCAACTGGCCAAGGCCCTCGACCTCGAACCCTTCAACACCGGCTACCTGCTGGAGATGCTCTGGGCCCAGGGCCTGCTCGAGCGCGATGAACAAGGCAGCCACTACCGCAACGGTGAAACGGCCCGCCGCTATCTGATGCGCCACAGCGACGACTATTGCGGCGACGCCCTGCTGTTCCGTCATCAGGTGTTGCGCCAGGCTGGGCAGCCACTGGAGCAGGCCTTGCGCAACGGCTTGCCGGCCGCCGGCGCACCTTCAGCAGAGATGGCCCGGCGCTGGGCCGAGGCGGCGCGGGTGCAGATTGCCCAGGAGCAGCAGGCCGTGACGGTCGAGGTGGCCTGCGCACTGATCGGGCGCCTGCCCGAGGCGCCCGGCCTGCAACGCATGCTCGACCTCGGGGGCGGCCCTGGTCTGGTAGCGATTGCCTTGGCGCGCAAGCTGCCCGACCTGCACGGCACAGTGTTCGATTTCGCCGAAACAGCGGCCGTTGCCCAGGAGAACATCCTGCGCGCCAGCCTTGAGCAACGCCTCGGCATCATCGGCGGCGACCTGGACCTGGATGATTTCGGTAGCGGCTACGATCTGATCTGGTGCTCATCGGTGCTGCACTTCGCCAGCGACCTGGACGGGCTGTTGCAGCGCCTGCACGGGGCACTGAAAGCGGGCGGGGTACTGGTTTGCTGCCATGCCGAAGTGCCCGACGACAGGCAGGCCGCTGCGCGGGTACTGCCTTATTACCTGCACATGCGCATGCAGGGGCGACATGTTCTGCCGGCCGGGGAGCTGGCGCAGAAGCTGCGCGGGGTTGGTTTTGTGGATGTGGAGCAGCAGGATGGGCTGCCCTATCCGGTGGCCCCGGTGACGGCGGTGGTTGCCAGGAAAGCATGAGCCTGTCAGGGCCCTATCGCCGGCAAGCCGGCTCCTACAGGGGGACGCGCCCTTCTGTAGGAGCCGGCTTGCCGGCGATAGGGCCGTTACAGGAAAACCCAAGCCCATCGCCCATCCATGAATTTCCCGTCACCCGGCCACTTGAGAAACGATTTCGTTTACCATTGTTTCCAAATATGTAGCCGTAAGCGAGGAAGTACCCGCATGACGATCCGCCCGCAACCGCTGATGCGCACCCTGGCCGCCGCTGTTCTGAGCCTGGTGATCGGCGCTCCGGCCGCCCTGGCAGACGAACCGGTCAAAAGCCTGACCATGTACAACGGCCAGCACAAGGAAATCGGCGAAGCCATCGCCAAGGCCTACGAGGCCAAGACCGGTATCCACATCAATATCCGCAAGGGCAGCAGCAACCAGCTGGCCAGCCAGATCATCGAGGAAGGCGACCGCTCGCCGGCCGACATCATCTACACCGAAGAATCCCCGCCGCTGAACAACCTGGGCGAACTGGGCCTGCTGGCGAAGATCGACGACGCCACCCTGAACATGCTGCCCAAGGAATACGTGGCCGCCAACGGCACCTGGATGGGCGTCACCGCCCGTACCCGCGTGGTGGTGTTCAACCCGAAGAAAATCGACGAAAAAGACCTGCCCACCACGGTGATGGATTTCGCCGACCCCGAATGGGAAGGCCGTGTCGGTTACGTGCCCACCAGCGGCGCCTTCCAGGAGCAGGCCGTGGCCATCCTCAAGATGCATGGCCGTGAAGCTACCGAAGAATGGCTCACCGGCCTGAAAGCCTTCGGCAAGACCTACACCAACAACATGGTCGCCCTCAAAGCCGTGGAAAAAGGCGAAGTGGCCGCCGTGCTGGTGAACAACTACTACTGGTACGCCCTGGAGCGCGAGCGCGGCAAGCTCGACTCCAAGCTGTACTACCTGGCCGACGGCGATGCCGGCAACCTGGTGACCATCTCCGGCGCTGCGGCCGTGAAGGCCAGCAAGCACCCGAAAGAAGCCCAGGCCCTGCTCAACTGGATGGCCAGCGAAGAAGGCCAGCGCGTGATCACCCAGACCACCGCCGAATACCCGCTGCACAAGGGCATGGTCTCCGACCGTGGCCTGAAGCCGTTCGAAGAGCTGCGCCCGCCGAAGATCTCGCCGGCTGACCTTGGCAATGCCGAGGAAGCCATCGAGCTCGAACGTGAGGTTGGCCTGCTCTGATGACCGCCGCCCTGTCCACGCCCGCCCTGGCGCGCTTCGTGCCCAAGCGCAAGCGCCCGTCCATCTGGGTGGTGCTGCCTGTGTTGTTTCTGGTGGCGATGAGCTTGCTGCCGCTGCTGTACGTTGCCATCAAGGCCTGGGAGGCCGGCTGGCGCGAAGCCCTGCACCTGCTGTGGCGCCCGTTCGTCTGGGGCCTGCTGCGCAACACCATGCTGTTGATGGTCGGGGTGACGCTGGTGTGCATGGTGGTCGGCATGGCCCTGGCCTGGTTGCTGGAGCGCAGCAACCTGCCGGGCCGCCGACTGTGGGGCGTGGTGCTGTGCCTGCCGTTCGCGGTGCCGTCGTTCGTCAGCAGCTTCACCTGGGTGTCGCTGAGCTCGGACTTCGAAGGCCTGGGCGGGGCGATCCTGGTGATGGCGCTGTCCAAGTACCCGCTGGTGTTCCTGCCGGTGGCCGCCACCCTGCGCAACCTCGATACCTCGCTAGAGGAGTCGGCGCGCACCCTGGGGTGCGGGCGCTGGGGCGTATTCGCCAAGGTCACCCTGCCGCTGCTGTGGCCGTCGATGCTTGGCGGTGCACTGTTGATTGCCCTGCACATGCTGGTGGAGTTCGGCGCGCTGTCGATCCTCGGCCTGCAGACCTTTACCACGGCGATCTACCAGCAGTTCGAGCTGGAGTTCAGCAACGCCAATGCCGCCATGCTTTCGGCAGTGCTGCTGGCGCTGTGCCTGGTGATGCTGTGGCTGGAGCTGAAAGTGCGCGGCAAGGCCCGCCACGTGCGCATCGGCCAGGGCGTGGCACGCCGCGCCCAGCCGGTGCGCCTGCGCGGCTGGACGCCGTTGGCGCAGCTGTTCTGCCTGGGCCTGGCGATTCTGGGCAGCGGCATCCCGCTGGCCATGCTGGGGTACTGGCTGAGCGTCGGCTCGTCGGCGGCCTTCCCGGTGGCGGCGATCAGCAAGGCCTTGCTGACTTCGTTGTCGGTATCGCTGGGCGGCGCCGGGTTCTGCGTGCTGCTGGCTTTGCCGATCAGCTTCCTGGTGGTGCGCTACAAGGGCCGCCTGGCGATCTGGGCCGAGCGCCTGCCGTACCTGCTGCATGCCCTGCCGGGCCTGGTGATCGCCCTGACCCTGGTGTTCTTCGCCCTGCACTACGTGCCGGCGCTGTACCAGACCACCGCGCTGCTGATTCTGGCCTATGCGCTGCTGTTCCTGCCGCTGGCCCAGTCGCCGGTGCGCACGGCGCTGAACAAGGCTTCGCCAACGCTTGAAGAGGCCGCCCGCACCCTGGGCGCGAGCAGCTTCGCGGCATTCTGCCGGGTGACGCTGCCGATCATCTTCCCGGCCATGGCCGCAGCCTTCGCCCTGGTGTTCCTGGATGCCATGAAAGAGCTGACCGCCACCCTGCTGCTCAGCCCGACCGGCATGACCACCCTGGCCACCGAGGTGTGGGCGCACACGGCCAACGTCGAGTTCGCGGCGGCAGCGCCTTATGCGGCGTTGTTGATCGTGGTATCGGGGTTGCCGGTGTATCTGCTGACCACGCGGATGTATCTGAACAAGGCTTAGGGCCCTATCGCCGGCAAGCCGGCTCCTACAGGACCGCGTAACGCCCGAAGCTGGCGCGGTACCTGTAGGAGCCGGCTTGCCGGCGATGAGGCCGTCACGCCCTGAACTGCCCCAGGCTTGCCCGCAACTGCGCCGCCAAGTCGTCCAGCACCTTGCTGCTGGCGGTAGTCTGCGCCACAACTTGCGCCGAGCGCTCGGCCTGGGCGTGGATGTTCTCCACCCTCCCCCGCACGGCCTGGGCGCCACTGGCCTGTTGCTCGGCCGCGCGAGTGGCCAGGCCAATGGCCGAATGCACCTGCTCGACTGCGGCTTGTACCGACTGCTGACGACGCTCGTTGTCGCGCAGCACCAACAAGCCTTCGCTGGCCTGCCGCCCGGCCTGGCTGATGGTTGCCACAGCCTCCTTGGCACCCTGCTGCAAGGCGGTGATGTGCGACTGGATATCCCCGGTCGAGCTCTGCGTCTTGCTCGCCAGCGCCCGCACCTCGTCCGCCACCACGGCAAAGCCACGCCCGGTCTCGCCGGCCCGGGCCGCCTCGATGGCGGCGTTGAGCGCCAGCAGGTTGGTCTGCTCGGCGATGCCGTGAATCACCGTCAGCACCACCTCGATCTGCTCGCTCTGCTTGGCCAGCCGCTCGATCACCTGGGAGCCGGTTTCCACTTCGCCGGCCAGGTTCTCGATCAGCCGCGCAAGCTGCGTGGTGGCTTGGCTGTTCTCGTCGGTCGCCTGGCGGATGTCCACCACCTGCTGCAACGCCGCCTGCATGGCGTGGCTTTCGGTCTGGGCTTCATCCGCCATGCTCGACAGGTCGCGCAAGCTGGCGGCCACTTCGTCACGCTGCAGGGCAGCAGCGGCATCGGCTCCGGCGTTGCGCTGGGCCATGGAACCGATCTCGACGCCCGTGCGCTGTGCCACTTCGCCAGCCTCGCGGACGATGGGCTGCAGCTTGTCGACGAAGCGGTTCACCGCCGAGGCCATGTCGCCGATCTCGTCGCGGCTGTCGAGCTTGACCCGCTTGGTCAGGTCGCCCTCCCCGGCCGCCAGGTCGTCCAGCGCGGTGATCAGCAGGCGCAGCTTGCTCAGTACCCGGCGGCCCAGCACCACGGCCACCACCAGCAGTACACCCAGGCCCACCAGCACCAGGCCCAGGCCGATGCGCCAGCGTAGTTCGCCGGCAGCGTCACGCACCGTTTGCGCGGTGTTGGCTTGCATCGCCGTGGCGCTGTTCTGCGCGGTTTCCAGGCGCGCGCGCAAGGCCTTGCCGCTATCGGCGGCGGCAGCCACCAGGCTGTCGCCCACCAGTTGCTCGCCACTGGCGATCAGCGCCGCGAAGCGTTGGTCGAGAGCCTTGAGCTGCTGATCGACACTGGCAGTGGAAACGCCCATCAACACCTTGCCGATCACCTCGCCATTGGGGCTGATCGGGGCTTCGACGAAGTACACCGACGGGTCCTTGCGGGCGGCATCGAGCACCTTGTCCAGGGCCCGCTCACCCTGCCCCTTGGCCAGCAGCGCCTCGTTGATCGGGTTCTGCCGGTTGAGGTAGCGGGTCAGGTGCTGGCCCTGGGCGTCGTCGTAGATCACGAACAACACGTTGGGGTTGCGCTGGGCGCGGCGGGCGAAGTCCGAGAGCATCGGCACGTCGTTGTCCCAGATCGCCCGGGGCGCCACCGAGGCCAGCAGCTCGGCCATGTCGTTGGCCGAGTCCTTGAGGGTCTGCTCCAAGGTGGTGCGCAACTGCTGCTGCTCGTCATGCAGGCGCGCGGACAAACCGGCGCTGAGGCGCTGGCGGGTGCTGGCCGAAAGGCTGTCGAGCCCGGAGCGCACATCCTGCCCGGCCTGCTCCAGTTCGGCGGCCAGTTGCCGGCTGTCGTTGCCCAGGCGCTGGCCCAGGTCGGCCTCCAGGGCCGTGACCGTGCTCCGGGTCAGGGCAACCGCGACCAGCACCTGCACCAGAAGAGCGATACCAAGCGCAACAAACACAGGCCGCAACAGGCGGCTTCGTAACAGTGAAAGGATGGCTGACACGTTGTAACCCTCGTGTTTCTGGCGCCATTACTTTGATGGCATCTACAGAAACTTCTTACAGCAAGGGTTGTGCCTTAAACAGCAGGCATATGTGCCAATAGCTAGCAACGGGTTGCCTGGGCGGGCGCTATCGCCGGCAAGCCGGCTCCTACAGGGGGTTGCGTATAGGCGCCACCCGCGGGCAGTACAAATGAAAACGCCGCGGCCCCTTTCAGGGCCACGGCGTCAGGTCAGCGCGAAACGCCGATCAGGCGAACGGGTGACGCAGCACGATGGTCTCGTTGCGGTCCGGGCCGGTCGAAATGATATCGATCGGCGCGCCTACCAGCTCTTCGATGCGCTTGATGTAGTTGCGTGCGGCCTGGGGCAGCTCTTCCAGGGTTTTCACGCCCAGGGTCGACTCGCTCCAGCCTGGCATCTCTTCGTACACCGGCTCCAGGCCGATGTAGCTGTCGGCATCGGAAGGCGCGTCGATGACAGCGCCGTTCTCGTTCTTGTAGCCCACGCAGATGTTGATGGTTTCCAGGCCGTCCAGCACGTCCAGCTTGGTCAGGCAGATGCCCGAGATGCTGTTGACGTCGATGGCGCGGCGCAGGATGACGGCATCGAACCAGCCGCAACGGCGGGCACGGCCGGTGGTCGAACCGAACTCGTGGCCACGCTTGGCCAGGGTTGCACCGGTTTCATCGAACAGTTCGGTCGGGAACGGGCCGGAACCAACACGGGTGGTGTAGGCCTTGGTGATACCCAGGATGTAGTCCAGGTACATCGGGCCAACGCCGGAACCGGTGGAGATGCCGCCGGCGGTGGTGTTGGAGCTGGTGACGTACGGGTAGGTGCCGTGGTCGATGTCCAGCAGCGAGCCCTGGGCGCCTTCGAACATGATGTCCTTGCCGGCGCGGCGCAGGTTGTGCAGCTCGGCGGTGACGTCGAGCATCATCGGCTTGAGCTGCTCGGCGTAGGCCATGCACTCGTCCAGGGTCTGCTGGAAGTCGATGGCCGGCTCTTTGTAGTAATTGACCAGCTGGAAGTTGTGGTAGTCCAGCAGCTCACCGAGCTTGGCGGCGAAACGCTCGCGGTGGAACAGGTCGCCCACGCGCAGGCCGCGGCGCGCGACCTTGTCTTCGTAGGCTGGGCCGATGCCGCGGCCAGTGGTGCCGATCTTGGCTTCGCCACGGGCTTTTTCACGGGCCTGGTCGAGGGCCACGTGGTAGGACAGGATCAGCGGAGCAGCCGGGCTGATGCGCAGGCGCTCGCGCACCGGTACGCCTTTCTCTTCCAGCTTGGTGATTTCGCGCATCAGCGCATCCGGGGCAACGACCACGCCGTTGCCGATCAGGCACTGTACGCCTTCACGCAGGATGCCGGATGGAATCAGGTGCAGAACGGTCTTCTCACCGTTGATCACCAGGGTGTGGCCCGCGTTGTGGCCACCTTGGTAGCGCACGACGGCGGCAGCATGTTCGGTCAGCAGATCGACGATCTTGCCTTTGCCCTCATCACCCCACTGGGTGCCCAGGACGACGACATTCTTACCCATTACATTGGTCCTCATTCACGCAAACTTGGTTGCCGGCCTGTTGCCGACGCAGAAACTCACTGGGCCAGCGGCAGAACCTGCCAGCGCCCGTCTTGCTGAATCAATTGACGATCACAATCCGCCTCGAAGGCAGCACTCAACGGCTGGCCAGGCAGGGCCTGGACCACACGCTGGCCTTCGTTGCGCAACTGGCAGACTTGCTGCCAGAGGGCCGCATCGCTGCTGTCGGGCATCCAGATGCCGCCGGCAGGCAATACGACCTCCGCTCGCCCCAGTGTGACCAGGGTCTTCAAATCCGTGGAAAAACCAGTGGCCGGGCGCGCCCGGCCAAAGTCGGCGCCGATGTCGTCGTAGCGCCCGCCCTGGGCGATCGATGAACCGACCCCCGGGACGAACACGGCGAACACCACGCCGGTGTGATAGTGGTAGCCGCGCAGCTCGCCCAGGTCGAAGTACAGCGGCAGGTCCGGGTAACGCGCAGCCAGGCGGTCGGCGATCGCCAGCAGGTCGTCCAGCGCTGCCAGCACGCTGGCCGGGGCACGGCCCAGGCGCACGCGGGCTTCGGCCAGCACTTCGCGGCCACCGCACAGCTCGCACAGGGCGCGCAGCATGTTGCCCAGGTCTTTCGGCAAGTCGGCGGTCAGCGCCTGCACTTCATCGACGGCCTTGCGCTGCAGGGCGTCGAACAGCTGCTGCTCGACCGCACCGGAAAGGCCTGCGGCACGGGCCAGGCCGCGGTAGATGCCAACATGGCCGAGGTCCATGTGCACATCGGCAACGTCGGTCAGTTGCAGCGTGGTCAGCATCAGGCTGATGACTTCGACATCGCTGGTGGGGCTGGCGTCGCCGTACAGCTCGGCGCCCAGCTGGATCGGGCTGCGCGAGGTGGACAGGGCGCGCGGCTGGGCATGCAGCACGCTGCCGGCATAGCACAGGCGGCTTGGGCCTTCACGGCGCAGGGTGTGGGCGTCGATGCGCGCTACCTGCGGGGTGAAGTCGGCACGAAAGCCCATCAAACGGCCAGATTGCGGGTCGACCACCTTGAAGGTGCGCTGGTCCAGGTCCTGGCCGGCGCCGGTGAGCAGCGACTCCAGGTACTCGATATGCGGGGTGACGACCAGTTCGTAACCCCAACTCTGGAACAGGTCCAACACCTGGCGGCGCGCGATCTCGATGCGCGCTGCCTCAGGCGGCAAAACTTCCTCGATGCCATCTGGCAGGAGCCAGCGGTCTACCGTTGCCATTACGCCATTTCCCCTCTGGTCTGGGCGGCTTGCCCTACGGCCTGCCGTGAGTAAAGCAGGCATCGGCGCACAACAGCGGGCAGCACTGATCCCAGCGCAGCCACCGTAGCCAATACCCTCAAATGCCTTGCGAACTGACCAAACCGTCAACTGGCCGTTTGCCAATCAACCTTGCAGACGCAAAAAAGCCGGGAAATTTCCCGGCTGCCGCATCATACACCCCTTTTCATTCAGGATGCACCCCGCCTGGCATTTAAGCTGCCGGGCGGGGTGCGCCCTTCATGAGAGCAGTATCAGGGCTTGCTCTTGTCCAGGTAACGGAAGAACTCGTTCTTCGGGTCCAGGACCAGTACGTCGCTCTTGCTGGAGAAGCTTTCGCGGTACGCCTGCAGGCTACGGTAGAACGCATAGAAGTCGGCGTCCTGGGTGTAGGCCTTGGCGTAGATGGCAGCCGCCTGGGCGTCACCATCACCGCGGGTTTCTTCCGCCTCGCGATAAGCCTCTGCCAGCAGTACACGGCGCTGACGGTCGGCGTCGGCACGAATACCTTCGGCCAGCTCGTTACCCTTGGCGCGGTGCTCGCGGGCTTCACGCTCACGCTCGGTGCTCATGCGGTCGAATACGCTGCGGTTGACTTCCTTCGGCAGGTCGATGGCCTTGACGCGAACGTCGACAACCTCGATACCCAGCTCCTTGCTCGCCATGCGGTTGAGCGAGGCGGTGATGTCGGCCATCAGCGCGTCGCGCTCGCCCGATACCACTTCGTGCAGGGTACGTTTACCGAACTGGTCACGCAGGCCGCTTTCCAAACGACGCGACAGACGCTCGTCGGCGATCTGCTTCATGCCGGAGGTGGCGGTGTAGAAACGCTCGGCGTCCTTCACCCGCCACTTGGCGTAGGCGTCGACCATCACGGCCTTTTTCTCCAGCGTAAGGAAGCGCTGGGTCGGGGCGTCGAGGGTCATCAGGCGGGCGTCGAACTTGCGCACCTGGTTCACGTACGGAACCTTCACATGCAGGCCAGGCTGGACATCGGCCTTGACCACGCGACCGAACTGCAGCAATACCGCGCGCTCGGTTTGCGAAACGATGTAGAAGCAGTTCCAGGCGACGATCGCCAGCACCACGGCGCCGATCAGGGCGAACAGCGATTTATTGCTCATCAGCGGCTCTCCCTGGAACGCAGCGGCGGTTGTTGCTGTTGCAGGTCCTGGGCGGCACGCGCGGCGGCGTCATTGACCGACGGCGATACGCTGCTGGCCGGGGCTGCAGGGTTGTTGCGGCTGCTTTCGACCATCTTGTCCAGCGGCAGGTAGAGCAGGTTGTTCTGCCCGTCCTTGGTGGCCACCATGACTTTGCTGGAGTTGCTGTAAACCTCCTGCATGGTCTCGAGGTACAGACGCTGACGAGTCACGTCCGGCGCCTTGCGGTACTCGCCGTACAGCTTGGTGAAGCGGTCGGCCTCACCCTTGGCGCGGGCGATGACTTCGTCGCGGTAGCCGTTGGCGTCCTCGATGATGCGCTGCGCCTGGCCACGGGCCTCCGGCACCACGCCATTGGCGTAGGACTCGGCCTGGTTGCGGGCACGCTGCTCGTCTTCACGGGCACGGATCACGTCGTCGAAGGCTTCCTGCACTTCACGCGGGGCTGCCGCGCTCTGCACGTTCACCTGGGTGACGGTGATACCAGTACGGTAGGTGTCGAGGAAGCGCTGCAGGCGTTCGCGGATATCCACGGCCATCTGCTCACGGCCTTCGGTCAGCACCTGGTCCATCGACGTCGAGCCCACCACGTGGCGCAAGGCGCTGTCGGTGGCGTGCTGCAGGCTGACTTCCGGCTGGTCGACGTTAAGCACGAAGTCCTGCAGGTTGCTGATGCGGTACTGCACGGTCAGCGGCACCTCGACGATATTCTCGTCTTCGGTGAGCATCTGGCCTTGCTTGGTGTAGGCCCGCTCGCGGGTCACGTTTTCCATGAACTTGCGATCGATCGGCGGGAAATAGATATTCAAGCCTGGGCCGACCGTTTCGTAGTACTTGCCGAAGCGCAGCACCACGGCCTGCTCCTGCTCGTCCACCACGTACACGGCGTTGTACAGCCAGATAGCCGCCAGCACAGCCAGGCCGATGCCCAGCAGGCCATAGCCGCCACCCTTGCCGATATTGCGGTCACCGCCGCCGCCACGTTTCTTGCCACTGCCGAACATGCCGTTCAGGCTGTCCTGCAGCTTGCGGAAGGCCTCGTCCAGATCCGGTGGGCCTTTTTTGTCGCCACCGCCACCGCCGCCACTGCCGCCGCCACCGCGACGACCGCCCCAGGGGTCCTGATTGTTCGAGTTGCCACCCGGCTCATTCCAAGCCATAGCGCTCTCCATCTGATAAAGCAAAGACGCGCCCACGGCGCGCCGTCCAATGCTACAGAATGCCTGTCACGGCTGCCCGGCGACCTCGACGAGCATTTATTGCAAAGTGTGTTGCTCGACAAACACTTGCGGCTCCATGCCTTCACGACTGACCAGGCGATTCAACTCGGTCCTGGGCAGTCGCACACTCAACAGGCTGCGCCCTTCTTCATCATGCTCTTCACTCTGCACGGCACCCAGGGCAAAGAATTGCGCACGCAAGCGGGCAAAACGCTGCTCCAGACACAGGGTACCGACAAACAGATCATCCCCCAGCAACTCGGCAACCGCCTGGCCAACCAGCTCCAGGCCTCGCCCGTCACGGGCCGAAACCCAGACCCGCTGCGGCTTGCCGTCGGCATCGCGCTGAATCTGCGGCTCGACACCTTCGAGCAGGTCGAGTTTGTTATAGACCTCGAGGATCGGCAAGCCTTCGGCACCGATCTCGCCCAGCACCGCCAGCACCTGCTCGATCTGTTCCATGCGCTCAGGCTCATGGGCGTCGATCACGTGCAGCAGCAGGTCGGAGTTGCTCGATTCCTCGAGCGTAGCCCGAAATGCCTCGACCAGCTTGTGCGGCAGGTGGCGAATGAACCCCACCGTGTCGGCCAGCACGATCGGCCCCAGGTCGGCCAGCTCCAGCCGGCGCAGCGTGGGGTCGAGGGTGGCGAACAGCTGATCGGCGGCGTATACGTCCGATTGCGTGAGGGCGTTGAACAGGGTCGACTTGCCGGCGTTGGTGTACCCCACCAGCGATACCGACGGGATGTCCGCGCGCTTGCGCCCGCGGCGGGCCTGCTCGCGCTGGCTGCGCACCTTTTCCAGGCGGCCCTTGATCTGGCGCAGGCGTACCCGCAGCAGACGACGGTCGGTTTCCAGCTGGGTTTCACCCGGGCCGCGCAGGCCGATACCGCCCTTTTGCCGCTCAAGGTGGGTCCAGCCGCGCACCAGCCGCGTGCTCATGTGCTCGAGCTGGGCCAGTTCGACCTGCAGCTTGCCTTCGTGAGTACGCGCCCGCTGGGCGAAGATATCGAGGATCAGCCCGGTACGGTCCAGCACGCGACACTCGAAGACGCGCTCGAGGTTGCGTTCCTGGCTGGGCGTGAGGGTGTGATTGAAAATCACAAGGTCGGCTTCGGCGGATTTGACCAGGTCGCGCAATTCCTCGACCTTGCCGCTGCCGATCAGAAACTTGGCGGTGGGCTGATGCCGCGACACTGTTACCAGCGAAACGATATCGGCTCCGGCCGACAGCGCCAGCTCCTGAAACTCCTGCGGGTCTTCGCGCGCCTCAGGGTTCTGACCTTCCAAGTGAACGAGCAGCGCTCGCTCACCACCACCGTGGCGCTCAAAGAACAATGCAGGCTCCTACTTTAATCAAGCGTTGCCTGGCTCGCTGTCGCCGTGCTCACCGTCGGTCGGGCTTGGCAGACGAACTGGGCGGGCAGGTACGACGGTCGAGATCGCGTGCTTGTAGACCATCTGACTGACAGTGTTCTTCAGCAGTACGACGAACTGGTCGAACGATTCGATCTGGCCCTGCAGCTTGATCCCGTTGACCAGATAGATCGAAACCGGGACTTTTTCTTTTCTCAAGGTGTTCAAGTAAGGGTCTTGTAGCGAATGCCCTTTTGACATATGCCGCACTCCTGTAAGGATCAATAGTAAAAAAACAATAAATTCGGTAATTCATGCCGCCCTTCGCAAGAATAGACGGCAATAAGCAGGGACTCAGCTCAATATGGAGACGGTCCCAAGGTATTTCAAGGTGCGGGACAGATTGTCGCAGGCCAGGCTGTCAAGCCAATGCACGTCGGACCAACTGCGCAACCAGGTGAACTGGCGCTTGGCAAGTTGACGCGTGGCAATGATACCTCGTTCTTGCATCTCATTCTCATTTAATGCGCCATCGAGGTAGTCCCAGACCTGCCGATACCCCACTGCCCGTATAGACGGCAGCCCCACGTGCAAGTCACTTCTGGCTCGCAGCGATCGGACCTCGTCGACGAAGCCCTGTTCCAGCATCTGCGAAAATCGTAGCGCAATTCGCTGATGCAAAATGTGACGATCCGTAGGCGCGATGGCCAGGCTGGCGACAGTATAGGGCAAATGCCCGCCCGCGCCTGCGTCTGCGCCGCTACTTTGCGCCAATTGACGCTGGCGGTGGGCGGTCATGCTCTGGCCACTGACGCGGTACACCTCGAGCGCGCGGATCAACCGCTGCGGATCATTCGGATGAATGCGCGCCGCCGACTCCGGGTCCACCTCGGCCAACTGCCGGTGCAACTCGGCCAGGCCCATCGCGCAGGCCTCGGCTTCGAGCGCCGCGCGCACCTCGGCGTCGGCCGGCGGCATGTCGGCCAGCCCATCGATCAACGCCTTGTAGTAGAGCATGGTGCCGCCCACCAGCAGCGGGACCTTGCCGCGCGCGGTGATCTCGGCCATGGCCGCCAGAGCATCGGTGCAGAACTGCTTGGCCGAATAGCTTTCGGCCGGGTCGAGAATGTCGACCAGGCGGTGCGGGTACTGCGCAAGAATCTCTTGCGACGGCTTGGCGGTGCCGATGTCCATGCCGCGGTAGACCAGCGCCGAATCGACGCTGATCAGCTCGCAGGGCAAGACCTTGGTCAGCTCGATGGCAAGGTCGGTCTTGCCGGCCGCAGTCGGGCCCATGAGGAATATCGCCGGGGGTTTGCCGCTCATTTCATCGCCCCCGCAGGAACAGCTTGTCGAGGTCGTCCAGGCCCATCTGGGTCCAGGTCGGGCGGCCGTGGTTGCACTGGCCGCTGCGCTCGGTGTTTTCCATGTCGCGCAGCAGCGCGTTCATCTCGGGGATGGCCAGGCGCCGGTTGGCGCGCACCGCGCCGTGGCAGGCCATGGTGCCCAGCAGCTCGTTCAGGTGCGCCTGGATGCGGTCGCTGGTGCCGTATTCCATCAAGTCGGCCAGCACGTCCATCACCAGGCGGTTGGCCTCGGCCTGCTTGAGCAGCGCCGGGATCTGCCGGATCGCCAGGGTTTCGGGGCCCAGGCGCTGCAGCTCGAAGCCCAGGCGCTGGAACCACTGGGCATGCTCCTCGGCGCAGTCGGCCTCGCGCTGGCTCAGGGCCAGTGACTCGGGCACCAGCAGCGGCTGGCCGCTCAGGCCTTCACTGGCCATGGCCACTTTCAGGCGCTCGTACATGATCCGCTCGTGGGCGGCGTGCATGTCCACCAGCACCAGGCCAACGGCGTTCTCGGCGAGAATATAGATGCCCTTGAGCTGCGCCAGCGCGTAGCCCAGCGGCGGAATGTCGCCCTGGCTTTCCGGCAGCGCGCCCGCTGCTGCGGCCTGGGCGTTGTCCAGCGGGGCGTAGAACTCGCGGTACACCGCTTGCGCTTCACCCACATTCACCGGTTGCGCCGGGCGCGGGGTGTACTGGTACTGATAACCGGCACCGGCGCCATTGTTGCTGAACGCCGGGCGCTGCTCGCCCTGGGGTTGCTCGAGCACAGGCGAGGCCAGGCGCATCTCACCTTGCGGGCCGAACTCACCGGCCTGCTGACCGGTTGGGCGGAGCATCTCGGTGGTTGCCGCCGGCGCGGCCAGCTGGTCTTCCGGGCGCACATCGGCAAGTGCCCGGTGCAGGGTGCCATAGAGGAAGTCGTGGACTGTACGCCCCTCACGGAAGCGCACTTCGTGCTTGGTCGGGTGCACGTTGACGTCCACCCCGGTCGGGTCGCACTCCAGAAACAGCACGAAGGTCGGGTGGCGGCCGTTGAACAGCACGTCGCGGTAGGCCTGGCGCACCGCGTGGGCCACCAGCTTGTCGCGCACGGCGCGGCCATTGACGAAGAAGTACTGCAAATCGGCCTGGCTGCGCGAGAAGGTCGGCAGGCCGACCCAGCCCCACAGGCGCAGGCCATTGCGCTCTACATCGATGGGCAGCGCCTGCTCGAGAAAGCCCGGCCCGCAAATGGTGCCGACCCGGCGCGCACGTGCCATATCGTCGGCGGCCTCGTGCAGGCTGAAGATGGTCTTGCCGTTGTGGCGCAGGTGAAAGCCCACGTCGAAACGCGCCAGCGCCAGGCGTCGGATGACCTCTTGCAGGTGGTCGAATTCGGTCTTCTCGGCCTTGAGGAACTTGCGCCGGGCCGGGGTGTTGAAGAACAGGTCGCGCACCTCCACCGAGGTGCCGACCGGGTGCGCGGCGGGCTGCACCCGCGGCAGCATGTCGCGGCCTTCGGTTTCCACCTGCCAGGCTTCGCTGGCGTCCAGCGTGCGCGAGGTCAGGGTGAGACGGGCCACCGAACTGATCGACGCCAGGGCCTCACCACGAAACCCCAGGCTCAGCACGCCTTCGAGGTCTTCCAGCTCGCGAATCTTGCTGGTGGCGTGGCGGGCCAGGGCCAGCGGCAGGTCGTCCGGGGCGATGCCGCTGCCGTTATCACGCACCCGCAGTAGCTTCACGCCGCCCTGCTCCACCTCGACCTCGATGCGCCGGGCGCCGGAGTCCAGGCTGTTTTCCAGCAGTTCCTTGGCCACCGAGGCGGGGCGTTCGACCACCTCGCCGGCAGCGATCTGGTTGGCCAGCCGCGGGCTGAGCAGCTGGATGCGCGAACCACCACTCATTGCTGGGACGCCAGGGTGGTGGCCGGAATGTTCAGGTGCTGGCCGATCTTCAGCTCGTCGGTTTTCAGGCTGTTAGTGCTGCGCAGGCTGGCAACACTGACCTGGTAGCGCACGGCGATCATCGCCAGGGTTTCGCCCGAGCGCACGGTGTGGTCACGCGGGCCCTGGGCGATCTTGCCGCTGTCGCGCAGCCAGGCGATGTAGGTGCCAGGCGGCGGGTTCTGCTGGAAGAACTGCCGCACGCCGGTGTGAATGGAACGCGCCAGGGCCTGTTGGTGGCTGGCGGTGGCCAGTTTGGCGGCCTCGTTGGCGTTGGAGATGAACCCGGTTTCCACCAGGATCGACGGGATATCCGGGGACTTGAGCACCATGAACCCGGCCTGCTCGACACGCTGCTTGTGCAGCGGCGTGACCCGGCCCATGTTGCCCAGCACCTTTTGCCCCACGTTCAGGCTGGAGCTGAGTGTGGCGGTCATCGACAGGTCGAGCAGCACACCGGCCAGCATGCGGTCCTTGTCGTCGAGGCTGACGTTGCCGGCACCACCGATCAGGTCGGAGCGGTTTTCCGTGTCGGCCAGCCAGCGCGCGGTCTCGGAGGTGGCGCCACGGTCGGACAAGGCGAACACCGAGGCGCCGAAGGCGGCCTTGGACGGCGCGGCGTCGGCGTGGATCGAAACAAACAGGTCGGCGCCCTTCTTGCGGGCGATCTCGGTGCGCTTGCGCAGCGGGATGAAGTAGTCGCCGGTACGGGTCAGCTCGGCGCGGTAGCCCTTCTCGCTGTTGATCTGGCGCTGCAGTTCCTTGGCGATCTGCAACACGATGTCTTTTTCGTGCTGGCCGCGCGAACCGGAGGCACCCGGGTCTTCACCGCCGTGGCCGGCGTCGATGGCCACCACGATGTCGCGCTTGCCGGACGGAGCTGGCGGCAGCTTGATCGCCGGTTGCGCCGGGCTTACCGGCACTGCCGGGGTAGTGGCCGGCGCTTGCGGCGCCGGTGGCGGGGTCGGGTTGCTGGCGGCGATGGCGTCGGCTTCCTGGTCGTACAGGTCGACCACCAGACGGTTGCCGTACTGGGCGTTGGGCGCCAGGGTGAAGCTCTTGGGCGTCACCGACTTTTTAAGGTCGACCACCACGCGCAGGTCGGTGGGGGTGCGTTGGGCCGAGCGCACGCTGGTGATCGGCGTGTTCGAGGTGGCCACATTCAACGGCCCGCCTAGCGTTGCGCCATTGATATCGATGACCAGCCGATCTGGCGCGGTCAGGGTGAAGACGCTGTGCTGCACCGGCCCGGACAGGTCGAACACCAGCCGCGTGTTGTCCGGCGCGCGCCACAGGCGCACGCTCTTGACTTGAGTGACGGCCAGAGCGTCAACGGTCACCGCTGTCAGCAGCAGCCCAACCACAGCGACCAGTGCGCGTATGCGCATACCTTTCCCCACTTACTGTATGAATTCTTAACCCAGTTTCTTGCACCAGGCCTCGCCGCGCGCGCTCTGTGGCGCAAGGCACAGCGAACGCCCGCCCGCTTGCGGGCTTATGGTAATGGTCAGGTCGGGCTTTGGCAAAACGCCCGCACCTTTCTGCGGCCACTCGAACAGGCACAGGGCGTCATCCTCGAAATAATCGCGGATGCCCATGAACTCGAGTTCTTCCGGGTCGGCCAGGCGGTACAGGTCAAAGTGATAGGCGCGAATGCCGCCGATCTCGTAGGGTTCCACCAGGGTGAAGGTCGGGCTCTTCACCGCCCCTGCATGGCCCAGGCCGCGGATCAGCCCGCGCGACAGGGTGGTCTTGCCGGCGCCCAGGTCGCCCTCCAGAAAAATCACGCCATGGCCGCCGGTCACCTCGGCGAGCTTGGCGCCAAAGGCGACGGTGGCCGGCTCGTCGGCCAGAAACAGGTTCAACACGGGCAATGCTCCTCCAACAACTCTCTTATGACCGGCACCAGATCACTGGCCGCCAGCCCTCTTCCACCCCGCCCCAGGCGCTCGCCGGCGCGGGCGTGCAACCACACCGCCAGGCACGCCGCAGGCCAGGCCTCCAGGCCCTGGGCCAGCAGCGCCGCGACCACGCCGGTGAGCACATCGCCCAAGCCGGCACCGGCCATGGCCGGGTGGCCGCGTTCGCACAACGCCAGCCGCCCAGCGGGGTCGGCCAGCAGTGTGCCGGCGCCCTTGAGCACACAAACGCTGGCATAGCGGCGCGCCAGCTTGCGCGCAGCCCCCGGGCGGTCGGCCTGCACCGCCTCGGTGGATATACCCAGCAACCGCGCCGCTTCGCCCGGGTGCGGGGTGAGCACACTCCCGCTGGGCAGGGCCAGCGGCGCCCCGGCCAGCAGGTTCAGCGCATCGGCGTCCCACACCTGCGGCAGGCGCGCGTGGGTTACCGCCGACAACAGGCTGCGCCCCCAGGCGGCCTGGCCCAGGCCCGGCCCCACCACCAGTACCGAGGCGCGCGGCAGCACGCCCATCAGCTGGTTGGCCGAATGCACCCCGAGCCACATGGTTTCGGGCAACCGCGCCAGCCCCGCCGCCACGTGCTCAGGGCGCGTGGCCACGCTGACCAGCCCGGCACCGCAGCGCAACGCTGCCTCGGCACTGAGCAGCACCGCGCCGCCGGTGCCCAGGTCGCCACCGACCACCAGCACATGGCCGAAGTCGGCCTTGTGCGCGTCGAGCGGGCGTGGCGCCAGGCCTGCCAGGGCCTGGCGGTCGAGTATCTGCGGGCTGCTGTTGGGGTGTTTGGTCTGAGGCATGGGGTCAAAGGCTCCGATGTCTGGCAGAATTATACGCACCTAGTCCTGTAATGCTTGCCCCTTCCATGCCCGTCAACACTCCAGACATCGCCGCACTGGCCCAATCCATCAAGGACTGGGGCCAGGAACTCGGTTTTGCCCACGTCGGCATCGCCGGGGTCGACCTTGGCGAACACGAACAGCACCTGCAGCGTTGGCTGGCCGCCGGTTACAACGGCGAAATGGAATACATGGGCGAGCACGGCAGCAAGCGCTCGCACCCCGACCAGTTGATCCCCGGTACCATCCGGGTGATTTCGCTGCGCATGGACTATTTGCCCGGCGACACCGAAATGGCCAAGCGCCTGGCCGAACCGGAAAAAGCCTATATCGCCCGCTATGCCCTGGGCCGCGACTACCACAAGCTGGTGCGCAAGCGCGTGCAGCACTTCGCCGACCGTATTCAGGAGGCCATCGGCCCGTTCGGCTACCGCGCCTTCGTCGACAGCGCCCCGGTACTGGAAAAGGCCCTGGCGCAAGAGGCGGGCCTTGGCTGGATCGGCAAGAATACCCTGCTGCTGAACCGCAAGGCCGGCAGTTATTTCTTCCTCGCCGAGCTGTTCGTCGACCTGCCGCTACCGATCGACGGCATCCAGGGCAGCGACCACTGCGGCCGCTGCCAGGCCTGCCTGGACATCTGCCCGACCCAGGCCTTCGTCGGCCCCTACCAGCTGGATGCGCGGCGCTGCATCTCGTACCTGACCATCGAGCTGCGCCATGCCATCCCGGTGGAGCTGCGCCCGCTGATCGGCAATCGCGTGTTCGGCTGTGACGACTGCCAACTGGTATGCCCGTGGAACCGCTTCGCCAAGACCACCAACGAAGACGATTTCATGCCCCGGCGCGGGCTGGACAACATCGAGCTGGCCGAACTGTTCCTGTGGGATGAGAAGCGCTTCCTCGCCCGCACCGAAGGCTCGCCGCTGCGGCGCGCCGGTTACGAGCGGTTTTCGCGCAATCTGGCGGTGGGGCTGGGCAACGCGCCCACCACCATACCGGTGCTGGAAGCGCTGAAGGCCCGCAGGGACGACCCGTCGGCGCTGGTGCGCGAGCATGTGGAGTGGGCACTGGAGCGGCACAACGCCCTGTAGGAGCCGGCTTGCCGGCGATAAGGCCCGCCAAGGCAACACATCAGCATGGCCTGGCACCCGCTGAGCGGGTGATCGCGGGCAAGCCCGCTCCTACAGAGAGGCTCGCTGCAGGTTATTGCTGGTCGTTGTAGTGGAACTTGGGCATTTCCCAGTGGAAACGAATCGCCAGCAAGCGCACCAGAAAACCACCGAACAAGGTCAGCAGCATCGCCTGCTCCGCCGGCACCTTGAAGTACACGCAGCCCAGGTAGAACCACGCCGCAGCAAACGACACGCTGGCATACAGCTCGCGGCGGAACACCAGCGGGATGTCGTTGCAGAAGATATCCCGCAGGATGCCGCCGAACACCCCGGTGATCACCCCGCTGATCGACGCCACCAACATGCCCTGGCCCATTTCCAGCGCGGTCATGCAGCCAATCAGGGTGAACGCCACCAGCCCCAGGGCATCGAGCACCAGAAACAGCGAGCGCAGGTGGCGCATCAGCGGGGCGATGAAGATGGTCAGCAATGCGGCCAGACTGGTCAGCACCAGGTACTCGGGGTGCTTCACCCAGGTCAGCGGGTAGTGCCCCAGCAGCACGTCGCGCACCGAGCCGCCACCCAGCGCGGTAACGCAGGCGATCAGCACCACGCCGAACCAGTCCATGCCCCGGCGGCCGGCGGACAGCGCCCCGGTCATGGCTTCGGCGGTGATGGCGATGAGGTAGAGCATCAGCAACATGGTGCAGGTCCGTGCGGGAAAGGCGCGCAGTCTACCCAGTCGCGCAAGGCACCAAAAGGGGGCGCGCCAACGATCGTCGGCGCACGGCAGAGTCAGAACTTGATGAAGTGCTCGCGGTAATGACGCAGCTCGGCGATCGACTCGCGAATGTCGTCCAGCGCCAGGTGGGTGCTGCCCTTCTTGAAGCTGTCACGCACGTCCGGCGCCCAGCGCGCAGCCAGCTCTTTCAAGGTGGATACATCGAGGTTGCGGTAGTGGAAGTAGTTCTCCAGCCCGCGCATGTGGCGGTACAGGAAACGGCGGTCCTGGCAGATGCTGTTGCCGCAGATCGGCGATTTGCCCTTGGGCACCCACTGCTCGAGGAAGGCGATGGTCTGCGCCTCGGCCTCGGCCATGCTCACCTTGCTTTCGCGCACGCGCTGGGTCAGGCCCGAGCCGCCGTGGGTGCGGGTGTTCCACTCGTCCATGCGCGCCAGCACTTCGTCGCTGTGGTGGATGGCGATCACCGGGCCTTCGGCCAGGGTGTTCAGCTCGCTGTCGGTGACGATGGTGGCCATCTCGATGATGACGTCGCTGTCCGGATCCAGGCCGGTCATTTCCAGATCGATCCAGATCAGGTTCTGTGGGTTCTGCATGGGTGTGCTCCTCGAATAGCCCGTCATATTAGCCTAGCGCGGCGGCCGATGGGCGCAGCGTGCTAAACTGCCGCCCGTTTTCATTCCCCTCCTGCACGGAACCTTCATGGCCAAACGCCAGCTCAACCGCCGCCAGAACTGGCGCATCGAAAAGATCCAGGGTGAACGCGCCGCCCGCGCCGCCAAACGCGAGCAGCACGCGCTGCAGGAGCTGGAAGGCGGCGACCTGGGGCCGGAGCAACTGGGCCTGGTGATTGCCCACTTCGGCGTGCAGGTGGAGGTCGAGGCCCAGGACGGCGAAGCCGCAGGCCAGGTATTCCGCTGCCACCTGCGGGCCAACCTGCCCGCGCTGGTCACCGGCGACCGGGTAGTGTGGCGCGCCGGCAACCAGGGCATCGGCGTGATCGTCGCGCAGATGCCGCGCAGCACCGAGCTGTGCCGGCCGAACAACCATGGCCAGCTCAAGCCGGTGGCGGCCAACGTCGACCTGATCGTCATCGTTTTCGCCCCGGCGCCCGAGCCGCACCCCAACCTGATCGACCGCTACCTGGTGGCCGCCGAACACGCCGGCATCCGCCCGCTGCTACTGCTGAACAAGGCCGACCTGATCAACGACGAAAACGGCCCGACCCTGCACGCCATGCTCGAGGTGTACCGCGCCCTGGGCTACCCGCTGCTGGAGGTGTCCGCGCACCAGGGCGACGGCATGCAGCGTCTGCAGCAGACGCTGGACGGCCATATCAGCGTGTTCGTCGGCCAGTCGGGCGTGGGCAAGTCGTCGCTGGTCAACAGCCTGTTGCCGGATGCCGGCACACGGGTGGGCGACCTGTCAGAATGGTCCGGCCAGGGCACCCACACCACCACCACCGCGCGCCTGTACCACTTCCCCAACGGCGGCGACCTGATCGACTCGCCGGGCATCCGCGAATTCGGCCTGGGCCATGTCAGCCGTGATGACGTCGAGGACGGTTTCATCGAGTTCCGCGAACTGATCGGCCACTGCCGCTTCCGCGACTGCAAGCACGACCGCGAGCCGGGCTGTGCGCTGCTCAATGCGCTGGACGAGGGGCGTGTGTCGCAACAGCGGATGAACAGCTACCGCTCGATCATCGCCAGCCTGCCGGAAGACACTTACTGAGGCGACCGTGTAGGGTAAATTACATTTGCCTGTAGGACCGTTCTGATTTTTGCGTCAGGTGTTGTTGAAGGACCTGTCCTTCATGGATTGTCCGGGCTACGGGCCGCCTGCATTGGCGGCCCATCAGCCTGCGGCATGGAAGAACACACAATGACAAGACCCGCCCCGCAACACCGCCCCCACGCAACGGGAGGGCGCGCCTGATGCCTGTTTTTATCAGCTACCAGCACGACCAGCGCCTTGACGCGTTCATCCTCAACGAGCGCCTGCTGCTCGAAGGCATCCCCACCCAGCTTGCCCGCTACGACGATGCCACCTGCCAGACCTTCGACGACATCTGCGTGAGCCTGCGCCAGTACCTGGCCGACAGCACCCACCTGGTCTGCGTGCTGTCGCAGCAGGCCGCCGAGAACTGGTGGGTGGCCTGGCAACTGGGTGCTGCCGCCGCCAGCAACCGGCGCATCAGCCTCTACCGCAGCGGGCCGGCGCCGTTGCCGGGCTACCTGGAGCGCTGGCCGCTGCTGCACGAGCGCGAACACATCGACCTGTTCGTGCGTGCCTACCACGAAGAATGCACCTTCGACCGGGCCATGACACCGGCCCGCGAGGGGCACCACGCCTATGACCGGGACAACGCCGACTTTTTCCACACCGACCTGAAGGCCAAGATCCGTCAAGGGTTCTGAGCACAAAGAAAAAGGGCCGCTTGCGCGCAATGCCAGTTCTTTAACGAAATTGGGGCCGCAAAGCGGCCCTTCGCGGGCAAGCCCGCTCCCACAGGAACGCGCAAACCCTCAAGCTGGCGCTGCACCTGTGGGAGCGGGCTTGCCCGCGAAGGGCTGCAAGGCAGCCCCAATTGCTAACCGCCCGGCCTAACGCTTGCCCGGCCCTGGTTCGGTCACTGGTTTTTCTGCTCGTCCATCTTCAACACACCATCCTCGAAGATGTTCAGCTTCTGGCGCAGCTCCCGCGGTTGCATCGGGTCCTGGGGCGCCGCGCCGCCTGCCGGAGGCACTGCCGGCACGGCCGCGCCCGGCGTACCGCCCGCGGGTGGTGTGGCCCCGGGCTGGGCGTCAGGTGCGCCCTGCTCGCCCTCGATGTCACGCTGAGCCTTCTTGGTCAGCACGATGATGTCGATACGGCGGTTGACCGGGTTGAGCGGGTTCTTGCGGTCGAACAGCGACGATGAGGCATAGCCCACCACCCGCGCCACCTGGCTGTCCGGGTAGCCACCGGCAACCAGCGCGCGGCGTGCGGCGTTGGCACGGTTGGCCGAAAGCTCCCAGTTGCCGAAGTCGCCGGTGCCCGAATAAGGCTTGGCGTCGGTGTGGCCGCTGACGCTGATCTTGTTCGGCACCGCCTTGATGGTGTCGGCCATGGCCAGCAGGATGTCTTCGAAATACGGCTGCAAGCGCGCGCTGCCCAAGTCGAACATCGGCCGGTTCTCGGCGTCCATGATCTGGATGCGCAGGCCGTCCTGGGTGATCTCGAACAGGATCTGGTCCTTGAACTTCTGCAGCTCGGGGTTTTCCTCGACCTTGTTCTGCAGCTCCTGCAGCAGCAACTCGAGGCGCTCGCGCTCGACCTGCTCGGCCATGGTCTCGACCTGGTCCTTGTCCAGCTGGATGCTGGTGTCAGGGGTAGGTTCGGACTTGGTTTCCGGGTTGATGGTCTTTTCCGGCGCCAGCTGCGGCGAGCCACCCAGGTCGATGATGTAGGGCGTGCCGCTCTCGGAGAAGCCGATCGGGTCCTTGAAGTAGCCGGCGATGGCGATCTTCTGCTCGGGCGTGGCGGTGGACAGCAGCCACAACACGAGGAAGAACGCCATCATCGCCGTGGCGAAGTCGGCAAAGGCGATTTTCCAGGCACCGCCATGGTGCCCGCCACCGAAGCGCTTGACGCGCTTGATGATTATCGGCTGATTGTTCTCCATGACTCAGCGACCGCGAACCGCTTGTTCCAGCTCGGCGAAGCTCGGACGGTGCTTCGGATACAGCACCTTGCGCCCGAATTCCACGGCCAGCGAAGGCGGCATGCCCGAGGCCGAGGCCACCAGCGAAGCCTTGATCGATTCGTACAGGTTGATCTCTTCCTTGGCGTCGTGCTCCAGGCACTTGGCCAGCGGGCCGAAGAAGCCGTAGGCCGCCAGAATACCGAAGAAGGTACCGACCAGCGCCGCACCGACGTGCAGGCCGATGGAAGCCTGGTCGCCCTCGCCCAGCGAGGCCATGGTCACCACGATACCCAGTACCGCCGCGACGATACCGAAGCCGGGCATGCCGTCGGCGATGCCGTTGACCGCGTGGGAGGGGTGCTCGAGCTCTTCCTTCATGCTCAGCAGTTCCATGTCGAACAGGCCTTCAAGCTCGTGGGGAGCCATGTTGCCGGTGGACATGATGCGCAGGTAGTCGCAGATGTAAGCGGTCATGCGCTCATCACCCAGTACCGCAGGGTACTTGGCGAAGATCGGGCTGGCGGCGGCGTCCTCGATGTCACCCTCGATGGCCATCATGCCTTCGCGACGGCTCTTGTTGAGGATCTCGTACACCAGGCCCAGCACTTCCAGGTAGAAGGTGTGGGTGAAACGGCTGCCGAACATCTTCAGCGACTTCTTGATCACATGCATGGTCATGTAACCAGGGTTCGCCTGAAGGAACGCACCGAAGGCCGCGCCACCGATGATCAGCACTTCGAACGGCTGAATCAGTGCCGCGATCTTGCCGTGGGAAAGTACGTAGCCGCCGAGCACGCTCGCGAATACGACGATGATGCCGATAATTTTAGCCATAGGTTCAGAGCACTTGCTGTCGTGGTCAGGGTCGGGGACGGGAGCCTTAAAACTCTTCTTCTACTTATCGGCAGAACTGCGCCAGACTATAGCCACTCAAAGCGAAAAGCCAGTTTGGACTGATGTCAATATGCCAATTGAAACCAAGGTGCCAAGTCAGCCCCCGTCAAGTCTTGACGCCTGGGTCAAGCTGCTCGACGGTGTACGCATACCCGTACCCAAAGAGAGCCACGACCGCGTCGTGCAGGCCATCAACGACAGCCGCCGCTCGCTGCGCGATATCGCCGAACTGATGCAGGACAGCCCTGCGCTGGTGCTGTGCGTCATGCGCGAGGCCAACCATTCGGCCAACGCCAGCCAGGCCGAGCCCGCCGAAAGCCTGGAAATCGCCCTCAACCGCCTGGGCCTTGAACGCATTTCACAGCTGCTGGCACGCCTGCCCTCGCTGCCCAGCGACGACCTGCCGCCGGTGCTGCGCCAGTTCCTGCTGATCAGCCAGCACGCCACGCAGCAGGCCAACGGCCTGTTCGCCAGCCGCCTGGCGCGCCTGTGGCAGGAGATCCACTGGGGCAGCCTGCTGTTCCTCTCGCCCCTGTGGGCCATGGCCGTGGCCTATCCCAAGCTGCTGGATGCCTGGGAGCTGCGGGTCATTCACAAGGGCGAGGACGCAGGCGTTGTCGAACAGCAGCTGTTCGGCGTGCGCATCATGCAGCTGTGCCAGGCCGTGGCCGAGCACTGGCGCCTGCCGGGCTGGGTCACCCAGGGCTACCGCCTGCTGACCGAGGAGCGCGAGCAACTGGCCCAGGTGCTGAACATCGCCCGCGAGCCCGACCCGCTGGAGCAACAGCACCGCCTGGACGAAGAACCAACACTGCGCCGCTGGTTCAACCAGCCTCCCAATACCGTGCTGCTGGCCAACGGCCTGGCCCTGGCCGCCCAGGTGGGCTGGGACAACCCGCACCTGCTGCGCTGGCAACTGCTGACCGCGCTGTACCTGCAAACCTCGCTGGACGATGTGCAGCAGCAGGTCCACCAGCAGGCCGCCGCCAGCGCCCGCCACCATGCCCGGCATGCCCTGTTCCACCCGGCCGAGGCGTTGATCTGGCCCTGGGACCAGCGCCGTCCGCACCCGGACATGCTCACCCCGCCGCCACCCAGCAGCGAAGACCTTGCCCACTGGCGCTCGGCCTGCCAAGAGCTGCTGGCCCAGCCCAGCCCGTTCAGCAACGCCGTGCATTTGTCGGCCCAGGCCCGTGAAGCCCTGCAGGCGTGCGGCATGCAACGGGTCATGCTGCTGAGCCTGGACAAGGCCAGCGATTACCTGCGCGTGCAACAAACCGCCGGCCTGCCCGCCGAAGCAGGCGCCATGGCCCTGCCGGTGCAGCAGAACAAACTGCTGCAAAAACTCATGGCCCAGGCCGGGCAACTGCGGGTGACGCCAGACAACCACGCCCAGCTCGCAGCCTTGCTGCCGGCGCCGCTGCGGGCGTTCTTCCGTGGCGAGCACCTGCTGCTGCGCTCGCTGGCAGTGGGCGGCCAAGTGCTGATGCTGGCGGTGGCCGACCAGGGTGGCAAGCCGCTGGCCGATGTCAGCGTGCAAGCCTTCGGCAAAACCGCGCAATGTATCGAGCGCGCCCTCACCCTGTTTGCCAGTCGCAATGCCTGAGCCTTGCGCTACAATCGCCCCTCTTTCCACCCCGGAGACCGTGGATGACTGACTTTTCCGGCTTGCCCCTGGTGATCGAAGCCGCCGACCTGTTGCCGCGCCTGGGCTCGTCCCGGCTGATCCTGGTCGACCTGAGCAGTGCCAACCGCTATGTCAGCGGGCACATCCCCGGGGCGCGCTTCGTCGAAGGCAAGCGTACCCAGCTCGGCCAGCCGCCAGCCCCCGGCCTGCTGCCGGCCCGGGCCGACCTGGAAAAACTGTTCAGCGAGCTCGGCCACCGCGACGACGCGGTGTACGTGGTGTACGACGACGAAGGCGGCGGCTGGGCCGGGCGCTTCATCTGGCTGCTCGACGTCATCGGCCACCGGCACTACCACTACCTCAACGGCGGCATCCAGGCCTGGCCGGCAGACAAACTGTCCACTGACGTGCCTGCCCCCGGCAATACCCCGGTACGCCTGCAACTCAGCAGCGCACCCACCGCCACCCGCGAGTACCTGCAAAGCCGCCTGGGCGCCGATGACCTGGTCATCTGGGACGCCCGCGGCCCGCAGGAATTCAACGGCGAGAAAGTTTTGGCCGCCAAGGGTGGGCACATTCCCGGCGCGATCAACTTCGAGTGGACCGCCGGCATGGACCTCAACGACCACCTGCGCATCCGCGCAGACATCGCCGACGTTCTTCGGCAACTGGGCATCACCCCCGACAAGGAAGTGATCACCCACTGCCAGACCCACCGCCGCTCCGGTTTCACCTACCTGGTGGCCAAGGCCCTCGGCTACCCACGCATCAAGGCCTACGCCGGTTCGTGGAGCGAATGGGGCAACCACCCGGACACGCCTGTAGAAGTCTAAGGAACCTGCATGAAATCCCGTCTGTTCATCATCAGCCAGTACCTGCTGCCGCACCACCTGCTGTCGCGCCTGGCCGGCTGCGTCGCAGAGTGCCGCGCGCGCTGGTTCAAGAACGCCTTCACCGCCTGGTTCGCCAAGCGCTACCAGGTGAACATGGCCGAGGCACTGGTCGAAGACCTCAGCGCCTACGAGCACTTCAACGCCTTCTTCACCCGCGCCCTCAAGCCTGGCGCACGCCCGCTGGACGAAACCCCGGGGGCCATCCTGTGCCCGGCCGACGGCGCCGTCAGCCAGCTCGGCCCGATCGAGCACGGCCGCATCTTCCAGGCCAAGGGCCACAGCTTCAGCGCCCTCGAGCTGCTGGGCGGCGACCCGGCACTGGCTGCGCCGTTCATGGGCGGCGAGTTCGCCACCATCTACCTGTCGCCCAAGGACTACCACCGCGTGCACATGCCGCTGGCCGGTACCCTGCGCGAGATGGTTTACGTGCCTGGCCGGCTGTTCTCGGTCAACCAGACCACCGCCGAGAACGTCCCGGAGCTGTTCGCCCGCAACGAGCGCGTGGTGTGCCTGTTCGACACCGAGCGCGGGCCGATGGCCGTGGTGCTGGTGGGTGCGATGATCGTCGCCTCGATCGAGACCGTCTGGGCCGGCCTGGTCACCCCACCCAAGCGTGAACTGAAGACCTTCCGCTACGACGAAGCCAGCCGAGCGCCGATCCACCTGGAAAAAGGCGCCGAACTGGGGCGCTTCAAGCTGGGCTCCACCGCCATCGTGCTGTTTGGCCCTGAGCAGGTGAAGTGGGCGCAAAGCCTGGGCGCCGGTTCCGCGGTGCGTATGGGCGAGCTGCTGGCGGTGCCAGCGCAGGCCTGATTGGCGCGCGAACAAAAAAGGCCCTGCACATGCAGGGCCTTTTTTTGCCTTACCGCCGCCCCCTGTAGGAGCCGGCTTGCCGGCGATCACCGGCAAAGCCGGTGCCACCCAACGCACACTTGTGCCGCCCAATCGGGCCTCATCGCCGGCAAGCCGGCTCCTACAGGTAAGCGGCCTGCCTGTCAGCCCCGCGCGTCGCGGTCGCGTACGCCCAGCAGGTACAGCACGCCATCCAGCCCCAGGGTCGAGATGGCCTGGCGGGCCGACTGGCGCACCAGCGGCTTGGCGCGGAAGGCCACGCCCAGGCCGGCCAGCGACAGCATCGGCAGGTCGTTGGCGCCATCGCCCACGGCGATGGTCTGCTCCAGTTGCAGGCCTTCTTCGCTGGCCAGTTGCTGCAGCAGGTCAGCCTTGCGCTGGGCGTCGACAATCGGCTCCACGGCAACGCCGGTGACCTTGCCGTCGACCACTTGCAGTTCGTTGGCGAACACATAGTCGATGCCCAGGCGCGCCTGCACCTGCTTGGCGAAGTAGGTGAAGCCGCCGGACAGAATGGCTGTCTTGTAACCCAGGCGCTTGAGCTCGGCGAACAGGTGCTCGGCGCCCTCGGTCAGGCGCAGCGAAGCGCCGATCTGGTCGAGCACACCCACATCCAGGCCCTTGAGCAGCGCCATGCGCTCCTTGAAGCTGGCACGGAAATCCAGCTCGCCACGCATCGCCCGCTCGGTGATTGCCGCCACCTGCTCGCCCACGCCGGCGGCCTTGGCCAGCTCATCGATGACTTCGGCCTCGATCAGCGTCGAGTCCATGTCGAACACTGCCAGGCGGCGGTTGCGGCGGAACAGGTCGTCTTTCTGGAAGGCGATGTCGATGCTCAGCTCGTCAGACAGCGCAAAGAACGCCGCGCGCAGCGCCTGGCCGTCGTTTGGCTCGCCGCGCACGGAAATTTCCAGCGCCGCCTTGCCCTTGTCCTGCTGGGCATCCAGCACCACGCGGGCCGACAGGCGCTCGATGCGCTCGATGGTCAGGCCGTATTGGCTGATTACCGCACTGACGCGCTGCAGTTGCTCGGGGGTGATCTTGCGGCTGAGCAAGGTGATGATCTGGCGCGGCTCGCCCTGGCTGTCGGCCCAATGCTGGTAGTCAGCCTCGGAAATCGGCGTGTAACGGGCCTGCAGGTTCAGTTCGTGGGCCTTGGACTGCACGCTTTGCAGCAGCGCGGTGGCCACTTCGTTGTCGGGGATGTCGACCAGGATGCCGAACGACAAGGTGCCGTGCATGACTGCCAGGCCGATGTCGAGAATGTTCACACCGCCCTGGAGCAGGACGCCGGTGATGGCCGCGGTAAGACCTGGACGGTCCTCACCGGTGATGTTGATCAGAACGATTTCGCGCACAACCTGGCTCCGACTTCGATGAAAAATGCGCATTCTACCGACTTTCCGTGACCATCGGGCACCAACGATACTTTGCCGACAAAACTCCGCTCGCTATACTGCGCAGCACCTAACTCGCCATAAAGAGCCGCGCTCTGTGAACCGGCCCACGCCCGTCAAAACCGATAATTTCTTCCTGATGATCTATCGAGCCCTGAGCCAGCGCCGTATCCCCCTGGCGTTGCGCATTGCCAGCCATAACATCTTCCTGGTGGCCCTGGCCCTGGTGATCTATGCCTGCGTGATGGGTTTGCAGTTCAAGCAGGCCATGCACGAGCAGGCCGACGCCGTGGGCCAGAGCCTGACCACGCAGACTGCCACCTCAGCCACCGAACTGCTGGTGTCCAACGACATCCTCAGCCTCAACGTGCTGCTCGGCAACCTGGTGAAGAACCCGCTGGTGGCCCATGCCGCCATCTACAGCGTCGACAACCGCATCCTCGCCGAGGCCGGCCAGCGCCCGCGCAATAGCCTGCTGGGCGAGGCCGAAGGCCTGTACCAGACCAAGATCACCTTCCAGGACGTGACCGCCGGCCAACTGCGCATCAGCCTGGACATGAACCAGTTCCAGCAGCCGATGCTGATCAGCCTGCAGAGCATGGGCATCCTTGCCGCCATCCTGCTGGCCCTGGCCTTGACCCTCAGCCTGCGCCTGGGGCGTTTCATCTCCACCCCGCTGCTGCAACTGCGGGTATGGCTGCGCGACCCGCACCCCTACACCCCGGCCATCGACCGCCAGGACGAGATCGGCGACCTGGCCCGCCAGCTGCACGCCCGCCTTGCCCCGCCGCCACCGCCGGAACCTGAAGAAGAGTACGAAGAGGACGACTACGACGACGCGCCAGCACCGGCCAAGCCTGCGCCGCGCAGCCAGGTAGTCGCCCAGGAGCACGACGACGATGACGACGCCTTCGCCGGCCTGATGGACGACGAAACCGCCCCGGTGAAACCGGCCCTTGTCGAGTCGGACGAACCGCAGAGCAGCGCCGTACTGGCCGTGCAGTTGGGTTCACAGGAACAGCTGCGGCGCCTGCCACGCACCCGCCTGACCGAGTTGCTGGAACGCTACCGCGACTGCCTCGACCAAGCCGCCTCGCTGTACGAAGGCGAAGTGCACACGCTGAACGATGGCAGCACACTGTTGCTGTTCCACAGCCGCGACTGTGGCGAGGACTACCTGACCAACGCCATCTGCTGCGGCGAGCTGTTGCGCGCCCTGGGCCATGCCCTGCAGATCGAGGTGGCGGACAGCGGCATTACCCTGCAACTGCAGCTGGGCCTGGTGCTGGCCGACGACCTGCAGGGGTTGGAGCAGGTCGACCTGCTGATGACCGAGCAGGCCCAGGACGCCCTGGCGCTGTCGCAGCACAGCCGCAACCTGCTGCTGGTGGAGCGGCGCATCAGCGACGATGCCCTGATCCGCCAGCGCGCACGCATCCGCCCGATCGCCAGCCCCGAGGGCGCTTGCTGTGTGGAACGGCTGATGGAGCCCTACCCGTCGATGCTCGAACGCCAACTGGCACGGATGCACGAACGCAGGGTCTGATACCAGCCCCACCTCCTGTAGGAGCGGCTTGCCGGCGATGAGGCCCGCACAGCGACCCGATAAGCCCGCATCACAGCGGGCTTTTTCATGCCTGAAAGCTACCGGCAGGGTTACAAACCGGTATGGCCTGGCCAACCATTCAGCTCAATGCCCTCATCGCCGGCAAGCCGGCTCCTACAGGGCGTCATACTGGCTCAGCGCGGTCCCTGTGGGAGCGGGCTTGCCCGCGATCACCCGCGCAGCGGGTGCCAGGCCATGCCGATGTGTCGCCTGCTCCGGCCTCATCGCCGGCAAGCCGGCTCCTACAGGGGGAGCGCACTGAAGGTAAAAGCAATCCCCACAAAAAAGCCCGCATCGCTGCGGGCTTTTTCATGTCTGCAAGATCAGAACCGATAGACTTCCATATCGGTACGGATCGGCGAAGCCATCGGGATCTTCGGCTTCTCGGGCTCTTTCTTCACCTGCACCGGCGCGGCCTGCTTGCGTGGCGCGGTTTCGGCAATGGCTGGCTGGTTGGCCAGCGGCTTGACCGTGGTGCTGAGCTGCTCGGCGAGTTTTTGCAGCAACTGCCCCTGGGCCTGTACCTGCGCCGACTCGCTGCCTGCATGAGGCTGCTCAAGGTGGACGATGCGGTTGTCACGCACCTGGCCACGGCGGTCCAGTACGCGCCACTGCGCATCCAGAATGGCCGGTTGGTTCTTGCCCGAATCCAGGCGGGTGATGGTCAACAGCACCTGAACGTCCGGGCTGAAACCGGCACTGGCCGGCGCCAATACCACGCGCTGGCTGTCCAGGCGCCAAGCCAGTTGGCGCACCAGCAACTGGTCAATATCCGACGAAAGGCTGCCAGCCCAGCGACCGTCGGTCGCCGCAGTCAGGCTGCCATCGGCTTGACGCTGCAAAAACGTCTCGCGTTGCAGGTAGTCGGCCACCGATACCGGGCCGAGCACCACCGCCATACCCGACGCCTGCGAAGGCTGGCCGGGATCACCGCTGTCGAGCTGATACAGCGCGACCGGCTGGTGCATGCTGCAGCCGCTCAGGCCCAGCAGGCCGGTCATCAGCAGCGCAAATGGAAGGCGCAGAAATTTCATTCATCCCATCCAGGCGGCCGTCACAAGACTGACCGCAGTGATACTCGTGTAGATTCATTCGGGCGCTCGGCCACGCCGGCGCCGCAGGGGGCCTATCATCCGCGAAATGACGGCCCGACTCCAGTATTTCCGCCCGAAACGGCGCTGAAAGCGCCGATCCAGACTAATCGCCCGCTTAAGCCGGGTTCTCGACCATCAGGGCGTCCACGCGCTGGAAACCACGCGGCAATTTGCTACCACGACGACCCCGTTCACCCTTGTAGTGTTCAAGATCATCCGGCTTGAGAGACAGGGTACGCTTGCCAGCCTGCAATACAAGGGTGGATCCCTCACTGATCACGGCAAGATCGGTGACGAATTCTTCACGGCTGGCCACACGGTCGCCCGGCACGCCGATGATCTTGTTGCCCTTGCCCTTGCCCAGTTGCGGCAGGTCGGCCACCTTGAACACCAGCAGGCGCCCTTCGGTGGTAACAGCCGCCAGCCAGTCCTGCTCGCGGCTGGCCACCGGGCGCGGGGTCATCACCTTGGCACCGTTGGGCAGACTGAGCAGGCCCTTGCCGGCCTTGTTCTTGGCCTGCAGGTCCTCGCCCTTGACCACGAAGCCGTAACCGGCATCGGAAGCCACCACGTACAGCGCGTCATCTTCAGGCAACAGCACGCACTCGAAAGTAGCGCCCGGCGGCGGGGTCAGGCGGCCGGTCAACGGCTCGCCCTGGCCACGGGCCGACGGCAGGCTGTGGGCGGCCAGCGAGTAGCTGCGCCCGGTGGAGTCGATGAGCACGGCAAACTGGTTGGAGCGCCCGGCTGCGGCGGCCTTGAAGCCGTCACCGGCCTTGTACGAAAGCCCTGTGGCGTCGATATCGTGGCCCTTGGCGCAACGCACCCAGCCCTTCTCCGACAGGACCACGGTGACCGGCTCGGTCGGCATCAGCTCGTTTTCCGACAGGGCCTTGGCCTCGGCACGCTCGACGATCGGCGAGCGACGGTCGTCGCCGTAGGTCTCGGCGTCCTCGATCAGCTCGCTGCGCACCAGCTTGCGCAGCTTGGCGTCGCTGCCCAGCAGGGTGGTCAGGCGCTTCTGCTCTTTCAACAGCTCGTCCTGCTCGCCACGGATTTTCATCTCTTCCAGGCGGGCCAACTGGCGCAGGCGGGTCTCGAGGATGTAGTCGGCCTGGATTTCGGTCAGGTCGAAACGGGCGATCAGAGCCTGCTTGGGATGTTCCTCGGTGCGGATGATGTGGATCACTTCATCCAGGTTGAGGAACGCAGTGAGCAAGCCGTCCAACAGGTGCAGGCGCCGCTCGACCTTGTCCAGGCGGTGCTGCAGGCGGCGACGGACGGTACCGATGCGGTACTCCAGCCACTCCAGCAGCAGCGCGCGCAGGTTTTTCAGCTGCGGGCGCCCGTCCAGGCCGATGATGTTGACGTTGACCCGGTAGGTGCTTTCAAGGTCGGTGGTGGCGAACAGGTGCTGCATCAGCTCGGCGGCGTCCACGCGGTTGGAGCGCGGAATGATCACGATGCGGCACGGGTTCTCGTGGTCCGACTCGTCACGCAGGTCGGCGACCATCGGCAGCTTCTTGGCCTGCATCTGTGCGGCGATCTGCTCCAGCACCTTGGCCCCCGACACCTGGTGCGGCAGCGCGGTGACGACGATGTCGCCGTCCTCGACACGGTACACCGCACGCATGCGGATCGAGCCCTTGCCGGTTTCGTAAATTTTCAGGATATCGGCACGCGGGGTGACGATCTCGGCCTCGGTCGGGTAGTCCGGGCCCTGAATATGCTCGCACAGCTGCTCGAGGGTGGCCTTGGGCTCGTCGAGCAGACGCACACAGGCGCTGGCCACTTCGCGCAGGTTGTGCGGCGGCACGTCGGTGGCCATGCCCACGGCAATACCGGTGGTGCCGTTGAGCAGGATGTTCGGCAGGCGCGCCGGCAGTACTGCCGGCTCCTGCAGGGTGCCGTCAAAGTTCGGCACCCAGTCCACGGTGCCCTGGCCCAGCTCGCTGAGCAGCACCTCGGAGTAGCGCGACAGGCGCGCCTCGGTGTAACGCATGGCGGCGAACGACTTCGGATCGTCCGGCGCCCCCCAGTTGCCCTGGCCGTCCACCAGCGTGTAGCGGTAGCTGAATGGCTGGGCCATCAGCACCATGGCCTCGTAGCAGGCCGAGTCGCCGTGGGGGTGGAACTTGCCGAGCACGTCGCCGACGGTACGCGCCGACTTCTTGTGCTTGGAGTCGGCGTCCAGGCCCAACTCGCTCATGGCATAGACGATGCGGCGCTGCACCGGCTTGAGGCCGTCACCGATATGCGGCAGCGCGCGGTCCATGATCACGTACATGGAGTAGTTGAGGTAGGCCTGTTCGGTGAAGTCAGCCAGGGAGCGGCGTTCTACGCCGTCAAGGCTGAGTTCCAGTGAGTCGCTCATGCGGGCCTCGTCATTTCAGGTTCTGGCGCAGCAGCATGGTGCCGCCGCGCTGGGTGAATTCAAGTTGTTTCAGGGCGCTCATGCCCAGCAGCACCGCCTGGCCATCAAGGCCGGGGACTACAAGAGCACGCACGTCGCGCAGCTGGATATCGCCCAGCTGCAGGGTGTCCAGGCGGGTGCGGTAGCCCTCGGTACGGCCATTGGCAGTACTGAGCACCACCGGCGCACCGCGCGCCAGGTCAAGGTCGCGGGCCAGCGACTCGGGGATGGCCACGTCGGTGGCACCGGTGTCGAGCATGAAATGCACCACCTGGCCGTTGATCGCACCGTCGGCGACGAAGTGGCCCTGGCCGTTGCTCAGCAGGCGCACCTCGATGAAGCCGTCGCCCTGCTGGCTCTGCACCACGCTGTTGGGGTTCTGCTGGCGGTCTTCCCACTGGCCGAAAAAGCGCGTGGCGAGGAACATCGCCGCCGCCCAGGCGACGACCATCAGTACCCGGCCCGCACGCTTGCCCGGTGGCTGGCTCAAGGGTTGGCGCTCCAGCCGCCGGCGGGCGCTGCGAAGCGCCAGACGACCGGGCGTACCTCGCCATCGGCGCGCGGCTGGTCGTTGTTGTCCACCCCGACCCAGGCGCCGTCCTTGTCGATCACCAGCGCCTCGGCCAGGCCGTAGGGCTGGCTGTAACGCCGCGTCTCCACCAGCGCATCGGCGGCGAACGACCAGCAGCGCTCCACCACGCCGCTGTCGGCGTCACGCCGGCAGATGCGATAGGCGTTGCGTTCAAGGGTGAACAGCTTGTGCTCGAACCAGGCCAGGTCGGCGAAATCCCGCGACACCGGGCGGGCGCCGGGGAACTGTGCCGGCTGCATTTCAAGGCCCGCCTCGCTGAGCAGCACGCAGCTGGCAGCACAGGTCCATACCGACTGCTGGCGTTGCACCGCCAGCAAGCCGCGGCGTTCGCGCTCGGCAGCCAGCCACAGGCGGTCACCCGCCGGGCTGATCGCCAGGCCTTCGAACAAGGCGTTGAAATTCAGCAGCATGCCGCTGGCACGGGCCTGGCGCAGCATGGCCTGGTCGATTTTCAGCCAGTCAGGCTCGCCCTCGAGCGGCAATTGCAGCACCGCCGTCTGCGCCTCGCTGACCACGTAGAAGTTGCCGGCCTGGTCACAGGCCAGGCCCTCGAAGTCCAGCGCCCCACCGCGCACGAACGAGGCCGCCCAGGTGCGGATCTTCACCCCCCAGGGCAGGCCGCTGTCGGGCGCTGGCGGTGCACTGAACGCCAGCGGCTCGGCCTGCCAGGCGCTTGCACCCTGGTCCAGCCGGTAGATGCGGTCGTCGTCACGGTCGGACACCGCCCACAGCGCACCACGGCACTGCGCCAGCCCCGACAGGTTGCCGCCGCGCATGCCGTCCACCACATGCTCGCTGGTGAGCTTGAGCTCCGGCCAGTCGCCGGCCAGCGCCGGCAAAGCGCACAGCGCCAGGCAGGCCGCCAGCAACGGGCGAATCAAACCAGAACCTCAGCCAGGTTGCCCTTGGTCTCCAGCCAGTTCTTGCGGTCGCCCGCACGTTTTTTGGCCAGCAGCATGTCCATGATCTCGGTGGTGCCCTGCAGGTCATCCAGGGTGAGCTGGACCAGCCGACGGGTGTTCGGGTCCATGGTGGTTTCGCGCAGCTGCGGCGGGTTCATTTCGCCCAGGCCCTTGAATCGGGTGACTTGCGGCTTGCCGCGTTTCTTCTCGGCCACCAGGCGGTCGAGGATGCCGTCACGCTCGGCTTCGTCCAGGGCGTAGTAGATTTCCTTGCCCAGGTCGATGCGGTACAGCGGCGGCATGGCTACATACACGTGGCCAGCTTCCACCAGCGGGCGGAAGTGCTGGACGAACAGCGCGCACAGCAAGGTGGCGATGTGCAGGCCGTCGGAGTCGGCGTCGGCGAGGATGCACACCTTGCCATAGCGCAACTGCGACAGGTCGGTGGCGCCCGGGTCGACGCCAATGGCCACGGCGATGTTGTGCACTTCCTGGCTGGCCAGCACTTCACCGCCGTCGACTTCCCAGGTGTTGAGGATCTTGCCGCGCAGCGGCAGGATTGCCTGGAATTCCTTGTCCCGCGCCTGCTTGGCCGAGCCACCGGCCGAGTCACCCTCGACCAGGAACAGCTCGGCGCGCATCGGGTCCTGGCCTGCGCAGTCAGCCAGCTTGCCGGGCAGTGCCGGGCCCTGGGTAATGCGCTTGCGCTCGACCTTCTTGCTGGCCTTCAGACGCCGGCCGGCGTTGCTGATGGCCAGCTCCGCCAGTTGCATGCCTACTTCGGGGTGGGCGTTGAGCCACAGGCTGAAGGCGTCCTTGACCACACCCGAGACGAACGCCGCCGCCTCGCGGGAGGACAGGCGCTCTTTGGTCTGGCCCGAGAACTGCGGCTCCTGCATCTTCATCGACAGCACGAAGCAGATGCGCTCCCACACATCCTCAGGGGCCAGCTTGACGCCACGCGGCAGCAGGTTGCGGAACTCGCAGAACTCGCGCATGGCATCCAGCAGGCCCTGGCGCAGGCCGTTGACGTGGGTGCCGCCCTGGGCGGTGGGGATCAGGTTGACGTAGCTTTCCTGAATGCTGTCGCCGCCCTCGGGCAGCCACAGCAAGGCCCAGTCGACCGCCTCCTTGTTACCGGCAAGGCTGCCGCAGAACGGCTCGTCGGGCAGGCGCTGGAACTCGCTGACCGAGTCGACCAGGTACGAACGCAGGCCGTCCTCGTAGTGCCACTCGATCTTCTCGCCGGTGCCTTTGTCTTCGAAGCTGATCGACAGCCCCGGGCACAGCACGGCCTTGGCCTTGAGTACATGCTTGAGGCGGCTGATGGAGAACTTCGGCGAATCGAAGTACTTGGGGTCGGGGCTGAAGTACACGCTGGTACCGGTGTTGCGCTTGCCCACCGTGCCCACCACCTCCAACTCGCTGGCCTTGAAGCCGTCGGCGAAGGTCATCTGGTACTCGTTGCCGTCACGCTTGACGCGCACGCGCACCTGGGTCGACAGGGCGTTGACCACCGAAATGCCCACGCCGTGCAGGCCGCCGGAGAACTGGTAGTTCTTGTTGGAGAACTTGCCGCCGGCGTGCAGCTTGGTGAGGATCAGCTCGACCCCCGACACGCCCTCTTCGGGGTGGATGTCCACCGGCATGCCGCGGCCGTCGTCGCACACTTCCAGCGAGTGGTCGGCGTGCAGGATCACCTGCACCGAGCGGGCGTGGCCGGCCAGGGCTTCGTCGACGCTGTTGTCGATGACTTCCTGGGCCAGGTGGTTGGGCCGGCTGGTGTCGGTGTACATGCCCGGCCGCTTGCGGACCGGGTCAAGGCCCGAGAGGACTTCGATGGCGTCTGCGTTATAGGCGCTAGCGCTGGGATTGGCCATGGGGTCTCGTCGTCAGTCTGGTGAATGCGAAAAAGCTCAAAATACAGAAAAATCCAGCGCCGCATACTGCCCGCGGGCAATACCGGCGAAGGCCAGCAGTGCTGGCAGTTGCGCGACAAAGCCCTGGTAGCTGTGGTCGCCACCGGCCTGGATACGCAGGGCACAGGCCTGGTAATAATGCTGGGCCTGGCGATAGTCCAGTGTTTCATCGGCGGTCTGCAACCACACTTGATAGCGGGCGGCATCCACCGGCGGCGGCACCTCAAGCTCGGCCAGGGCATCAACATGATCGTGGGTCAGCTCCCAGGCTTCGTCGGTGTAGAGGTTGCGCTGGGTGCCGAGGTAGCCGTCGAACAGCCGGTGCGGGGCGACTGCCGGGTTGACCAGCAGGGCCTTGAGGCCGTGGCGCTCGGCCAGGTGGGTGGCATAGTAGCCGCCCAGGGAGCTGCCGACCAGCAAGGGCGCGCCCAGCTCGGCGATCGCCGCTTCGAGCTGTTGCATGGCCTGGCGCGGGTGGTGGTGCAGGGCCGGCACGCGCAGCCGGTCAGCCAGGCCAAGCTGGCCCATCACCGCCTCGAGCTGGCGCGCCTTGGTCGACAGCGGCGAGCTGTTGAAACCATGGATATAGAGGATGGAACCCGACATGCTGCCCCCGCGCGCAAAGACGCGCAGTGTAGCTTGTTCGAGGGGCATTGGTTCACCGACGCGATTTTCGACACAAATTCTTCAAAAAGCACCTTTGGTTGTACACCGCCCCTGTAGGAGCGGCTTCAGCCGCGAACACCGGCAAAGCCGGTGCCATCCACCGTGGCGCCTGCTTCGCGGCTAAAGCCGCTCCCACAGGGACCGCGCTGGGCCCAGGCTGCGCACGATCCTGTAGGAGCCGGCTTGCCGGCGATCACCGGCAAAGCCGGTGCCATACACCGTGGCGCCTGCTTCGCGGCTAAAGCCGCTCCCACAGGGATCGCGCTGGGCCCAGGCTGCGCACGATCCTGTAGGAGCCGGCTTGCCGGCGATCACCGGCAAAGCCGGTGCCATACACCGCGGCGCCTGCTTCGCGGCTATAGCTCCCACAGGGATCGCGCTGGGCCCAGGCTGCGCGCGATCCTGTAGGAGCCGGCTTGCCGGCGATCACCGGCAAAGCCGGTGCCATCCACCGTGGCGCCTGCTTCGCGGCTAAAGCCGCTCCCACAGGGACCGCGCTGGGCCCAGGCTGCGCGCGATCCTGTAGGAGCCGGCTTGCCGGCGATGAGGCCTGGCGTGCCTTGCGCCGTGGCTGCCGACGCCATCGCCGGCAAGCCGGCTCCTACAGGGGACTGCGAGCGCTCAATAACCCGGGCTGTCGAAGTCCAGTCTCACCACATAATCCAGCGCCCGCTCCACGCCGGTGTCCAACCGCCCGTCATCGTGCAGGCGCAACCAGCGGTAGCCCGGCTGCTCTTGGCTGACCTTGAAATCCTCGCTGCCGGGGGCGAACTGGATGCAGGTCGACGGCGTGGCCAGATAGCGCACACCCTCGCGCAACTGGTCCCAGTGCTGGTGCACATGCCCCCAGAGCACCGCCTTGACCTGTGGATAACTGTTTACCCGCGCCAGCAGCGCGTCGGCATTGCGCAAGCCGATCGGCGCCATCCAGGCGCAGCCGATATCCACCGGCTGGTGGTGGCAGCACAGCAGGCAGTGGCGCTCGCCGGCCGTGGCCAGGGCCTCGTCCAGCACTTGCAGCTGACTCTCGGCCAGCAGGCCAAAGGTCGAACCGAGCACCGCCGAGTCGAGCATGACGATGCGCCAGGCGCCGATATCGGTCACAGCCTGCACCAGCTCCGGCGCCACGGCAGCCATCACCTGCGCCTCGTCATGGTTGCCCGGCAGCCAGCGCGTCGGCGCATCGAACACAGCGGTCAAATCGCGAAAGGCTTCATAGGAAGCCACGCTGGCATCCTGGGACAGGTCGCCGGTGCACAGCAGCAGGTCGATGCGCGGCTGCTCGCGGCGTACCTGCCCGATGACGTGGGCCAGGCTGTCACGGGTTTTCAGGCCCAGCAGGCTGCCTGCCGGATCGGCGAACAGGTGAGCGTCGGTCAGTTGCACCACATGGACGGGTGACGGGAAGGAATGTTGTTGCGGCAACGGCCGTCTCCTCGGGCGGATTCAGCACGGATTATGGCGGCGGATCGTTCTGGAGCAAATACTCCAACCCGACCCGCGTCACATTTTAACGCACCGCTTCCAGCTCATGGCCGCAGGCCAGGCAGTGGCTCAGCCATTCACCGAGGAACAGGTTGAGCTGGGCCTTTTCGTCCGGCTGGTGCATGGCGGTGTTGGGGTACGGGTAGATGCTGCGCAGCCGACGGGTGTGCTCGGCACTGACCACCTCGGCCATGCGCGCGTCGTGGTACACCTGCACCTCCAGTTCCGGCACCGGCAGCCACGGCAGGCTGTGCTCCTGGCGCACCTTCAATGTCGTGGTGTACGGGCAGGCAAGCGCCACTTCCAGCACCAGCACGCCAAGCATCTGGTCGCCTTGGGTCATACCGATGCGCCGCGAGCTTTGCGTGGTGCGCATGTCTGGCAGCAGGCGCATCAGCCGGGCGTAGTTGGCCTCGCAGGCTGATTGCAGCCCGACCAGGTCGACCCGATAGCGCTCGCGCAGCAGGTTCACTTCCACATACCTCGGACTTCGTCACGGTTCAGCGCCAGCCATTGCAGGCCGATGATCGCCGCCGCGTTGCAGATGCGCCCGTCACGTACCGCCTGCAGGGCGTCCTCGAACGACCATACCCGCACGCGAATGTCCTCGCTCTCCTCTTCCAGGCCGTGCAGGCCGCCGGCACCCTCGCTGACGCAACGGCCCAGGAACAGGTGCACGTACTCGTCGCTGCCGCCTGGTGACGGGAAGTACTTGGTCATCGGCCACAACGCGCTGAAGGTCAGGCCGGCTTCTTCCTCGGCTTCGCGGTGGGCGACTTCCTCGGGTTGCTCGTCCTTGTCGATCAGCCCGGCGACCATCTCGATCAGCCAGGGGTTGGCCACCTTGCCCATGGCGCCGACGCGAAACTGTTCGATCAGCACCACCTCGTCGCGCTGCGGGTCGTAGGGCAGCACGCACACGGCGTCGTGGCGCACGAACAGCTCGCGGGTGAACTCGCGGCTCATGCCACCGGCAAACAGCTCATGGCGCAGGTGCAGCTTGTCGAGCTTGTAAAAGCCCTTGAACAGCAGCTCGCGCTTGGCGATCTCGACCTGGGTCGGTGCCGAATTCAACGTGTCCGTCATGCAAACTCCTCATTACCTCGTTTACCGCATCGCGCAATCCTACTCTGCGTGCCGCCCGGTTTCACCCCCTTGTGCCGACCGTTCGCGCAGCCGGGACAGGCGCCGCGCTCTCTGATAGCTTAGTGGCGAACTGAAGGCCGCGCAGGCGGTCCAAGGCCGATCATCACCGCTTTCAAAGAGCCGACATGACCCTCGTCAAACTGACTTCCGTGGCTGTACTGGCGCTTGCCCTCGGCGCCTGCCAAAGCCTGTTCACCCCTAACTACCGGGCCCCGCTGGAGGTCAAGCGCGACGCCTGGGAGCACATCAAGCCCGGCTGCAGCGAAAGCGACTGCCCGCTGGTGAACATCGATACCGTGCACTTCCCGGCCCTGCCCAAGCTCGACGCCATCGTCGAAAAACGCCTGTTGCAACTGACCGAAGACAACCAGCGCGGTACCCCGCCGGCCTCGTTGCAGGCCTATGAACAGCAGTATCTGGCCAACGCCGACAAGCGCAACAGCAGCTACCTGCAAGCCAAGGTACGCGAACAGCATGACGGCCTGGTGATCATCGAATTGTCGAGCTACCTCGACACCGGCGGTGCCCACGGCATGCCTGGGCGCGGCTTCATCAACTATTCGCGCAAGCTGGACAAGGTGCTGAGCCTGGACGACATGCTGCTGCCCGGGCAGCAGGAAACCTTCTGGAAGACCGTCGAGGAGTCCCACCGCGCCTGGCAGATCAGCACCGGCGTGGACAAGGACCCCGAGTTCGTCAAGACCTGGCCGTTCAAGCGCTCGCCACACATCGCCCTGACCTACGGCGCGGTGGTGGTGAAGTACGAGGTGTATGCCATCGCGCCCTACTCCATGGGCCACGTCGAGCTGAAAATCCCCTACCCGCGCCTGAACGGTGTGCTCAGGCCCGAGCTGTTTCCCGGGCGCGGCTAAGCGATAGCAGCCCGTGCAACACCCCTGCCAGCAGCAGTGCCGGCAGGGTCGCCCCAAGCTCCGGCGCCTCGGCCGCCAGCAGGTGATAAGTGGCCACCCCCACCGCCCAGGCCAGCAGCGCCTGCAAGTGCAGCCCGTCGACCCGCGCCGGCAGGCGCCGACGGCGGATCACGAAGTGGTCCATCAGCACCACGCCGAACAGCGGCGCGAACACCGAACCGATCAGCAGCAGGAAGTTCTGGTACTGGGCCAGTGGCGCCAGCAGTGCGATCAGAGTGCACAGCACACCGATGGCCAGGGCCAGGTGCTCGACCTTGGCCTTGACCAGCAGCCCGGTGGACACCGCCGCCGAGTGAATGTCGGCAAACGCGTTTTCCGATTCATCCAGCAGAATCAGCAGCAGCGGGATGCCCAGCCCGGCGCCGGCCAGCGCCAGCAGCAGCGCATTGACCTCACCGCTGGGGGCGAAGGCCAGGGTGTAGGCCACGCCCAGGCTCATCAGCCAGGCGTTGCCAATGAAGAAGCCCAGCGCCGTGCCGCCGAACACCCGGCTGGCACGCTGGCCGAAACGCGAATAGTCGGCGATCAGCGGCAACCACGACAGCGGCATGGCAATGACGATGTCAAAACCCAGCGCCAGCGACAGCGAGCCATCCCCGGGGCGGCGCCACAGGTCGGCGAGGTCGGCCTTGGCGAACAGGTTCCAGGTCAGCCAGGCGCAGGCGCCCAGCAGCAGCCAGATACCCCATTTGCGCAGCACCTTGCGCACGAACGCCAGCGGCCCGCTGACCGCCAGCAAGGTGGCCAGCGCGCCGAAGCACAGCGTCCACAGCAGCGGGCTGCTCCAGCCGCTGCCCTCGCCGAAGGCCCGCGCGCCCAACAGGCTTGCGGCATCACGCATGACGATGATCTCGAACGAGCCCCAGCCCACCAGCTGCAGCAGGTTGAGCAACGCCGGCAGGCGCGCGCCGTGGCTGCCCAGGGTCAGGCGCAAGGTAGCCATGGCCGACAGCCCGGTGTCGCTGCCGATCACCCCGGCCGAGGCCAGCAGCAACACGCCCACCGCAGTGCCCAGCACGATCGCCAGGAGCGACCCGGCCAGGCCCAGCCCCGGTGCCAGCAAGCCGCCGACCTGCAACACCATCAGGCCGATGCCGAGGGAGAACCACAACGAGAACAGGTCACGGGCGCCGAACTGGCGGTGATGAATGGGGACCGGGTGGTCGGGGGAGAAGTGGCTGGGGGTTATCATTTTCTTGTTCGCCGAATGCCTGGAAGAGGGATAAACGTGGGAGCGGGGGGGGGGGCCCCCGGGGGGGGGGGGGCCCCCCCCCCCCCCCCCCCCACCCCCCCCCCCCCCCCCCCGGGAAAGAAGACAAGGAAAAATAAGTTTTTAATATGTGTGAGCGGTCAGGGGCGCCGCA
>NZ_JBJDNC010000019.1:66252-121652 GCF_044900265.1 Pseudomonas sp. NPDC089406
GCCCTATTGCGTGGAGGCGGTATAACGGTGGGCGGGGGCTTGCCCCGCGATGGCGTCGGCAGACCCGACATCTCCATCGCGGGGCAAGCCCGCTCCCACGCTGTTACAACTGACGCGTCAAACTTTCTGGTAAAGCTGGCTGCCTTCCTGGCGGAACCGCTCGGCCTGCTCGCGCATGCCCTGTTCGGCCGTCACATCGACGGTTTCGATCTTGGCGGCGTATTCGCGTACTTCCTGGGTGATCTTCATCGAGCAGAACTTCGGCCCGCACATCGAGCAGAAGTGCGCCACCTTGGCCGACTCCTTGGGCAGGGTTTCGTCGTGGAAGGAACGCGCGGTGTCCGGGTCCAGGCCGAGGTTGAACTGGTCTTCCCAGCGGAACTCGAAGCGCGCCTTGGACAGCGCGTTGTCGCGAATCTGCGCGCCCGGGTGGCCCTTGGCAAGGTCGGCGGCATGGGCGGCGATCTTGTAGGTGATGATGCCGGTCTTCACGTCATCCTTGTTCGGCAGGCCCAGGTGCTCCTTGGGCGTGACGTAGCAGAGCATGGCGCAACCGAACCAGCCGATCATCGCCGCGCCAATGCCGGAGGTGATGTGGTCGTAGCCCGGGGCGATGTCGGTGGTCAGCGGGCCGAGGGTGTAGAACGGCGCCTCGTCGCAGCACTCGAGCTGCTTGTCCATGTTCTCCTTGATCAGCTGCATCGGCACGTGGCCGGGGCCTTCGATCATGCACTGCACGTCATGCTTCCAGGCGATCTTGGTCAGCTCGCCGAGGGTTTCCAGTTCACCGAACTGGGCGGCGTCGTTGGCGTCGGCAATCGAGCCCGGGCGCAGGCCGTCGCCCAGCGAGAAGCTGACGTCGTAGGCCTTCATGATTTCGCAGATCTCGTCGAAGTGCGTGTACAGGAAGTTCTCTTTGTGGTGCGCCAGGCACCACTTGGCCATGATCGAGCCGCCGCGGCTGACGATGCCGGTGACCCGCTTGGCGGTCAGCGGCACGTAGCGCAGCAGCACGCCTGCGTGGATGGTGAAGTAGTCCACGCCCTGCTCGGCCTGTTCGATCAGGGTGTCGCGGAACAGCTCCCAGGTCAGGTCCTCAGCCACGCCGCCAACTTTCTCCAGAGCCTGGTAGATCGGCACGGTGCCGATCGGTACCGGCGAGTTGCGGATGATCCACTCGCGGGTTTCGTGGATATGCTTGCCGGTGGACAGGTCCATCACCGTGTCCGAGCCCCAGCGTATGCCCCAGGTCAGCTTGGCCACTTCTTCCTCGATCGAGGAACCCAGGGCGCTGTTGCCGATGTTGCCGTTGATCTTCACCAGGAAGTTGCGGCCGATGATCATCGGCTCGAGCTCGGTGTGGTTGATGTTGGCAGGGATGATCGCGCGGCCGCGGGCGATTTCTTCGCGCACGAACTCAGGGGTGATCTCTTTCGGGATGCTGGCGCCGAAGCTGTGGCCGGCGTGCTGCTGGTCGAGCAGGCCGGCGGCGCGGGCTTCCTGCAGCTTCATGTTCTCGCGGATGGCGACGTATTCCATCTCGGCGGTGATGATGCCCTGGCGGGCGTAGTGCATCTGCGAAACGTTGGCGCCGGCCTTGGCCCGGCGCGGGTTGCGCACGTGGGCGAAGCGCAGCTTGGTCAGCTCGGCATCGCTCAGGCGCTGCTGGCCGAAGTTCGAGCTCAGGCCCGCCAGGCGCTCGGTGTCGCCACGGGCGTCGATCCACGCCGAGCGCACATCGCCCAGGCCCTTGCGCACGTCGATGATGACGTTGGGGTCGGTGTAGGGGCCGGAGGTGTCGTACACCAGCACCGGGGCGTTCTTCTCGCCGCCGAAGTCGGTGGGGGTGTCGTGCAGGCTGATTTCGCGCATGGGTACGCGAATGTCCGGGCGCGAACCCTGAACGTAGACCTTGCGGGAGTTGGGCAGCGGTTGCACGGACTGCTGATCGACTTGTGCCGATTCGCTGAGGTGGATCGTTTTTTCTTGTTTGGTCATCACAGGCTCTCCAGACAGCTTCCAGCGGGCGGAATGTCGGGGAAGAACCTGAAAGGTGTGGACGCACCCCTTGACGGGTGCAGTGCCAAAGCCGTGGAGTGCCGTCGAGCATGAGCTGCGACAATCCCGGACCTGGCACAAGAGGCTCCCGGGAATGAGAGCAATCTTGTTCCCTACGCAGGCGCTAACCTGATCAGGTTCAACGGGATCCGCACCTATGCGATCTCAGCCTTTGCTTCAAGGCACCCCGACAAGAACATGCGCAGTCTAGACTGGAGTGGTCGGCAAAGCCAAGCGGCTTGAACCAGGCATGACAAATGGCACAAGCGGCGGATTGTTCGCCGCTGCGCGCGGCACTACACTGGCGCATCGCCCGGTACTCGACAGTACAGTAAATAAAATCAGATCAAGGATTGCCCTATGCTGCGCAAACTCTCACTGGCAATTGCCGTGTCTTGTGCGTCCAACGCAGTAGCCTGGGCAGCGGATGCGCCCACCACGGTGCGCACCGACCTGGTCAGCGTCTACCAGGAAGCGGTCGACAACAACGCCGACCTGGCCGCCGCCCGCGCCGACTACGGCGCCCGCCGCGAAGTGGTGCCCCAGGCCCGCGCCGGGCTGTTGCCCAACCTTTCGGCCGGCGCCGACATGATGAACACCCGCACCAAGCTCGATGAGCCGTCGATTACCTCCAACCGCAGCGGCAACTCGTGGAGCGCCACACTGGCCCAGCCGATCTTCCGTGCCGACCGCTGGTTCCAGCTGCAGGCCGCCGAAGCAGTCAACGAGCAGGCCGCACTGGAGCTGTCGGCCACCGAGCAGAACCTCATTCTGCAAACCGCCGAAAACTACTTCAGCGTGCTGCGCGCCCAGGACAACCTGGCCTCGACCAAGGCAGAAGAGGCCGCCTTCAAGCGCCAGCTGGACCAGTCCAACGAGCGCTTCGACGTGGGCCTGTCGGACAAGACCGACGTGCTGCAATCCCAGGCCAGCTACGACACTGCCCGGGCCAACCGGATCATCGCCGAGCGCCAGGTGCAGGATGCGTTCGAAGCCTTGATTACCCTGACCAACCGCCAGTACAGCTCGATCCAGGGCGTTGTGCATACTCTGCCGGTGCAGGTACCGACCCCCAACGACGCCAAGGCCTGGGTCGAGACCGCCGGGCGCCAGAACCTCAACCTGCTGGCCACCAACCACGCCGTCACCGCCGCCGAAGAAACCCTGCGCCAGCGCAAGGCCGGCCATGCGCCGACCCTCGATGCAGTGGCCAAATATCAAAAGGGCGACAACGACAGCCTGGGCTTCACCAACCCGTCGCAAAACGGCGTGCGTTACGGCGGTGATGTAGAGCAGACCAGCGTCGGCCTGCAGTTGAACATCCCGATCTACAGCGGCGGGCTGACCAGCTCGCAGGTGCGCGAGGCCTATGCGCGGCTGAGCCAGAGCGAGCAGCAGCGCGAGAGCCTGCGCCGCCAGGTGGTGGAAAACACCCGCAACCTGCACCGCGCGGTGAACACCGACGTGGAACAGGTGCAGGCGCGCAAGCAGTCGATCATCTCCAACCAGAGCGCGCTGGAGGCCACCGAGATTGGCTACCAGGTGGGTACCCGCAACATCGTCGACGTGCTGGATGCCCAGCGCCAGCTGTACACCTCGGTGCGCGACTACAACAACAGCCGCTACGACTACATCCTCGACAACCTGCGCCTCAAGCAAGCCGCCGGCACCTTGAGCCCGCAGGACCTGCAGGACCTTGGGCGCTACCTCAAGGCCGACTACAACCCGGACAAGGACTTCCTGCCACCGGACCTGGCGGCCGCAGCGGCGAAGAACTTCGAACGCCGGCCGTGAATGCAAGGGCCGCGCTCAGTCGGTGAGCGCGGCCCAAGGTTTCATTTTTCGTCCAGGTCGATGCGCCGGACAATCAGCTCGCTGATCCTGAAGGCGTTTCCGTAAGTGCTTGCCTTGTGGTTGTGAACCCGCAACCACGCAGTCTCCTTCCCAGCCGTGAACTGCCCTTTGTACAGTTGCTCTAGCGGAAAGGGTAGTGGCCAGTCCGTATTAAGAATCGGCGTTTGCGCCATGATCGTCTCACCGTTGCACGTCAGCGAGAGCCGAGGCGGATCGAGGTCACTGGTTCGACGCACGCGCATTATGAATTCGAAGCGAGCGCCCTCCAGCAACCCGCGGTATTGCTTGACAAGGAGTGGATCGCCTTCTCTGAGACCTGGAATTGAAAGTGGACAATCCAGGACATGTAACTCTTGGATACCATCCAGGGTGATCTTGACATTCGCATAGGCTGCATAGGACATCACGCTCCAGCCATTGAACTGTTGTTCCGGCGTAGCCCCCTCAAAATTCGTCCGTTCGAAAAACAGCTCGCTAACCAGCAGATCATCAATCCACAGCCCTGCGGCCTCATCAGCCGCCACTGCAACCTGCTCGAATACCTGCACCGATACGTTGCCTATGGCACTGGCTTCGAACTTCCATTCGAATGTGCTCCATTCATCACTGTCAATCGGCTGCCCGGCAAGGTCCTGCCCGTCGTACTGCAGGGTAATCTGCGGGTCACTGCCAAAGGCAAAACCGGCCTTGCGCGCCCGCAGGCTGAAGCTGCAGCGCCTGAACCGCCCCGACCAATTGATCGCCTTGCTCAGCACCGGCCCCATCGCCCCGCTTTGCAAGGGCGCGGCATGCCCCAAGTAGTGCGAACCATCCGCCGCCCGGAGCACGCTCAGGCTCTGACCGTGGGCGTCCCTGACCCAGCCATTGAGCGGGTCGGTCGCATGCTCGAAATCGGTGAAGTCGATGAAGTCGTCACCATCGCCATCGCCGTAGGTGGTCAGCCTCAGGTCATCCAGGCAGAAGTCGCCACCGGCCTCTCCCCCGCCTTCACCCGGCATATGCTCGAAGCACAACGAGACCTCGTGGGCCTCACGGGTGGCGGTGAACGCCAGCGAATACTTCTGCCAGCCATGGCCCTGCACCAGGTGCCACTGCGTCACTTCACCGCCATCGATGGCAAAGCCGATCTGCTGGGTACCACTGCCCACATCGTCACGCTCGCGTACTTGCAAACGCGCCAGGTAACGCTTGCCGGGGCGCAGGCCGCTCATGGTCTTGCTCACCAGCTTCTGAGGGCCCACAACCGCCTGCCTGGGCAGCTCCAGGTGATAGCCCCTCGGGGTCGAGACGATACTCAGCTTGCGGTCCGCCTCAGGCACCCAGCCGTTCCATTGACCATTTTCGAAATCGGTAAAATCGTTGAACATGGTTCCATCTACTCTCGGTTGAATGAAACCTGAGCGTAAATGGCAATGGCTAATCCGATAACTCGTAGATATACGAGGTCAAATGAACGCTCTGCAAAGTCTCTTCTCTCGCAGCACCCTGTTCATCGAAACCAATTGCAGAACATCACGACCAACAATGCCAACGCCGCCAAAGCTCATCGGCCCGGCGGCGCAGCATTCAAAACACGATCCCGTTCACCAAAAGGGGGCGACCATAGGCGTCACGCTTCATCCAGGTCGATACGACGGACGATCAGTTCCGAGAAACGATAGTCGTTCCCTCGAGATGCCGGATTGCTGTTATGGATCCTCAATACCTGGGGCCCACCACTTACCGTGAACTGGCCTTTATAACGAGGCTCCTCATCCCTGGGCTGCCACTGAAGATTGCGGATCACGGCCTCGCCCATGACCAAGTCCTCGTCGAACGTGGCAGAAAGACGCGCATTGTTGATGTTGTTGTTCGACCGAACACGCATGATGAACTCGAACCTGGCACCGGCAAGCAGCCCGGCAAAGGTCTTGAACAGGATGATCCCGTCATGCTTGAAGCCTGGATGCGTAGGAAAGTTGAGTGCATTTCCTTCAGCGGCAGAGTCATGCACTACAACCACACGATCGGAAGTCCTGCTGTCCAGTTCCCAGCCATTGAATTGCTCTTCGGCCCCAGTGCCGGAAAAGTCCGTCACTTCCTCGTACAGTTCGCTGACCAGCAGGCTGTCTATCCATAGCCCTGCCGCAGTACCAGCCCCCTCGAATACCAGCAACGATACATCGGCAATGCCATGAGCCTCGAACGACCAGCGCAACGTACTCCACTGTTCGCTGACAATCGACTGCCCGGCAAGCTCCCTCCCGTTGTACTGCAGGGCAATCTGCGGGTCGCTGCCAGAGGCAAAACCGGCCTTGCGCGCCCGCAGGCTGAAGCTGCAGCGCCTGAAACGCCCTGACCAGTCAATTGCCTTGCTCAGCACTGGCCCCAGCGCCCCGTCCTGCAAGGGCGCGGCATGCCCCAGGAAGTGCGGACCATCTGCCGCCTGGATCACGCTCAGACCCTGGCCGTGGGCATCCCTGGCCCAGCCATTGAACGGCTCATCCGCGTGTTCGAAATCGGTGAAGTCGATGAAGTCGTCACCATCACCATCGCCGTAGGTGGTCAGCCTCAGGTCGTCCAGGCAGAAGTCGCCACCGGCAACGCCCTCACCTGGCACATGCTCGAAGCACAACGAGACCTCGTGGGCCTCACCGGTGGCGGTGAACGCCAGCGAATACTGCTGCCAGCCATGGCCCTGCACCAGGTGCCATTGCGCCACCTCGCCGCCGTCGATGGCAAAACCGATATGCTGGGTACCGCTGCCGACATCCTCACGCTCGCGTACTTGGATACGCGCCAGGTAACGGCTGCCGGGGCGAAGCCCGTGCATGGTCTTGCTCACCAGCTTCTGCTTGCCTGCAACCTTCTGCCTTGGCAGCTCCAGGTGGTAACCGCTCGGGGTCGGGACGATATGCAGCTTGCGCTGCGCCTCTGGCTCCCAGCCGTTCCATTGACCGTTTTTGAAATCAGTAAAATCGTCAAACATGGCGCCATCTACTCTCGGTATAAGGAAAACCGAGGGTAAAATGTACTGATCAAGCCGGTAACTCGCATAAGTGAGGGTTTACGCCGCGCGCCTGGATAGCTCGCGCTGCGTACACGTTTCGATTCACGCCACTTACCGTGAACCGGCTCATATAGCGAAGCTGCTCGCCCCTCGGGCAGCCATTGCAGATTGCTGATCACTCTCTGGCGCCACGACCAGGCCCGCCAAACGTGAAAATCATGACGCTTGGCAACTGGCCCAGGGCGGTTTCAAACCAGCCTGCGCGCCAGCCCTTCCAGCAACCGCTGCAAAGCCCCCTGATTGGCCTGCATCACCGCCCTGCCCGCCTCGCCCATACGCCGGGCATCCTGGGGCAGTTCCACCAACCGGCGCACTTCCCCGGCCAGCCCCTCGGCATCGTCCACCTGCCGCAACGCCCCGGCATCACGCAGCATCGCGCTGATTTCAAGGAAGTTGAACACCTGCGGCCCCATGATCACCGGCAATGCCAGCGCTGCCGGCTCCAGCGGGTTATGCCCGCCGGTGGCCACCAGGCTGCCGCCGACGAAGGCGATATCCGCCAAGGCATAGAGGAACAGCAGTTCACCCATGGTGTCGCCCAACAGCACCTGGGTGTGCGCAACAACGGCATCGCCGGCAGAGCGGCGCACCGTGGCGAATTGATCGGCGCACAGAGCATGCACCGTATTGAAACGTTCAGGGTGGCGCGGTACCAGAATCAGCAGCGCATCACTGTGCACCTCGAGCAAGCGACGATGGGCCTCGAGCACCTGTGCATCCTCGCCATCGTGGGTGCTGGCGGCGATCCACACCGGGCGCTGGCTCGCCCCCCATTGCTCGCGCAGCTGGCGGGCACGGGGCAACAGTTCGTCGTCCACTTTCAGGTCGAACTTGATCGAACCGGTCACCTGCACGCATTCAGGTCGCGCGCCCAGGCTGCGGAAGCGCTCGGCCTCGGTCTCGGTCTGCACGGCGATCAGGCTCATCTCTTCGAGCATCGGCCGGGTCAGCCCGGCGAAACGCGCGTAGCCCCGGGCCGAGCGCTCGGACAGCCGCGCGTTGGCCAGCGCCACCGGGATACCCCGCTTGGCGCACTGGTGAATGTGGTTCGGCCACAGCTCGGTTTCCATGATCACGCCGAGCTTCGGGCGCACATGGTCAAGAAAGCGCCCCGCCGCCCACGGCAGGTCGTAGGGCAGGTAGCAGTGCTGCACCCGCGGCTCGCCTTCGAACATGGCGCGGATACGTTCCGAGCCGGTCGGGGTCATGCAGGTGAGAGTGATCGGCAGGTCCGGGTACTGCTTGAGCAGCGCCCGCACCATGGGCGCTGCGGCAATGCTCTCGCCCACCGACACGGCATGCACCCAAATACCGCCCTGGCGCATCGGCGCCAGCTTGCAGGCGAAGCGCTCGGCAATGCGTGCCCGATAAGCCGGCGCCTTGCGCCCGCGCAGGAACAGGCGCAGCGCGACCAGCGGCAGGCCCAGGTGAAACAGCAGGGTATAGAGGGTTCTGTTCATGGCGGCGGAGTTTACCCGATCGCGCGCAGGTGCACCGCAAAGCGCTCGGCCAGCCATTGCGCGGCCGGGCCCAGCGGCTCGTCGCGGCGCCAGGCAAGCTCGGCCACCAACGCCGGCGGGCGCCATTCGCTGTCCAGCTCGACCATTTGCGTCTGGTAGGTGGGGTACTGCACCACATGACGCGGCAGCCAGGCCCAGCCCAGGCCGCGCATCAGCAATTCGGCCATGGCGTAGAAGCTGTCGGCGCGCCACACCTGCGGGCTGATCGCCTCGCCGCCGGGGTAGCCGCTCTGTTGCGGGGTGATCAGCAACTGCCGGTGGCGCGCCAGCTGTTGCCGGCTGACCTTGGCCAGGTGCGCCAGCGGGTGGTCGATGGCGCACACCGTGACCATCTCGACACTGCCCAAGGCACGACGCTCCAGCGAGGCCGGGATGCTTTCGTGGTGGAAGAACAGGCCCAGGTCGGCGCGCCGCTCCACCAGTTTGCGCGCCACATCGCCCTGAGCGCCGCTGGCCAGCTGCACTTCCAGGTAGGGGTAGCGCTCGGCCAACTCGTCGAGGCTGTCGATTACCGGCTGATAGGGCATGGCCTCGTCCTGGGCCACCCGCAGCAGCGCCTCCTGGCCGCGCATCAGCGCAAGTGCCCGGCCATCCAGGCGCTCGCACTGGCGCAGCACTTCACGGGCGTCCTCCAGCAGCGCCGCGCCACTTTCCGTCAGTTGCGGGTGGCGGCCACTGCTGCGTTCGAACAAGGTCACCCCCAGGTCCGCCTCCAGCAGCGCGATGGCGCTGCTCACCGCCGACTGCGCCTTGCGCTGCTCGCGGGCCACGGCAGAGAACGAGCGCAGTTCGGCAGTGCGCACGAACAAGCGCAGGTGTTCGAGGCTCCAGTGTTCGGTCATGGGCAACCTATCTCCAATTCAGATAGCTAATGACTTTACCGCATCTGTGGTTGCCCTAGAATGCCGAACCAGCAACGGAGGACCCGCCATGAACGCCTATACCTATCTCGCCATCGCCATCTGCGCCGAAGTCATCGCCACTGCCTCCATGAAGGCGGTCAAGGGCCTGAGCACGCCGTTGCCGCTGTTGCTGATGGTATGCGGCTATGGGGTGGCGTTCTGGATGCTGACCCTGGTGGTGCGCAGCATTCCGGTGGGTATCGCCTATGCCATCTGGTCGGGGCTGGGCATCGTGCTGATCAGCGTGGCCGCGCTGGTGATCTACGGCCAGAAGCTCGACCTGCCGGCCATGCTCGGCATGGCCATGATCGTTGGCGGCGTGGTGGTGATCCAGGTGTTTTCCAATACTGCCGGGCATTGATCGCGCAGGGGCTTGCGGGTGTTCGCCGCAAGTCTTTCAGCGCCTATGAGATCGAGCGCCGCCCGCGCGGCGCTTCGCGGTGGTTCGGCACCCCGACAAGCCCGCTCCCACAGTTTGTTTCGGGCCAGTTATTCCTATGAAAGTATCGGCGCATGTCTTGAGTCATGTGGGGCGGCTGTGATGCCCACGCTAAAACCGCGTTGTACAAACAAGGCGGCCCCCGGTATCGGCACAGAAGAGACTGGCCAGAAACAAACTGTGGGAGCGGGTTCACCCGCGAAGCGCCGCGCGGGCGGCGCTCGATCTCGCAGGCGCTGAAAGATCTTCGTCGGACACCTGTATACTGCGCACCTGTCCCAGTTTTCGAGGTGCCCGCATGCCATCCGCCATTTCCACTGACGTGCTGATCGTCGGCGCCGGGGTCGCAGGCCTTTGGCTCAACGCACGCCTGCGCCGCCTGGGCTACTCGACGGTGCTGGTGGAGCGCGCGACCCTCGGTGGCGAGCAGACCATCAAGTCCCAGGGCATCATCCACGGTGGCACCAAATACGCCCTGCACGGCGCCCTGACTGGCGCCTCCGAGGCCATCGCCGACATGCCACGGCGCTGGCGCGAAGCCCTGGCCGGCAATGGCGAGCTGGACCTCAGCGGCACCCGCCTGCTGTCCGACGCCCACTACCTGTGGAGCCCCGGCACCCTGGCCGGCAACCTCACCAGCTTCTTCGCCAGCAAGGCCGTGCGTGGCCGGGTCGACCAGGTCAAGGGCGAGCAACTGCCCCCGGCCCTGCAGGACCGCGCCTTCAAGGGCAAGGTGTACCGCCTGGCCGAGCTGGTCATCGACGTGCCCAGCCTGCTGGCCAACCTGGCGCAACTGGCCGGTGACAGCCTGCTGGCCGGCGAACGCATCGAACCGCTGCGCGAGGGCGGCGAACTGCTCGGCCTGGTGGTGGACGGGCGCGAGATCCGCGCCCAGCGCGTGGTGCTCAGCGCCGGCGGCGGCACCGAAGGCCTGCTGCAGGCCTTGGGCCTGAGCCAGCCGGCCATGCAGCGCCGGCCGCTGCACATGGTCCTGGCCAAGGGCCCCAACCTCAAGCCGCTGTACGCCCACTGCCTGGGCGGCGGGCCCAAGCCGCGCATCACCGTGACCACCCACCCGGCCGCCGACGGCCAGTGGGTGTGGTACCTGGGCGGCGACCTGGCCGAAGCCGAGGGCGTCGCCCGTGACCCGGCAGCGCAGATCGCCGCGGCGCAAAAAGAAGTTGCCGGCCTGCTGCCCTGGGTCGACCAGAGCCTGGTGCGCTGGGCCACCCTGCGGGTTGACCGTGCCGAGCCCGCGCAATCGGGCCTGGTGCGCCCCGACAACGCCTTCTTGGCGGAACAACAGCGCCTGCTGGTGGGCTGGCCGACCAAGCTGGCCCTGGCCCCGGACTTCGCCGACCGCGTACTGGCCAGCTTCGAGCGCGACGGCATCCGCCCCGCCGCCCAGGCCGACCTCACCGGCCTGCCCCGCCCGCCACTGGGCGTACCGGCCTGGGAGCAACTGCTGTCATGAGCCTGCCAACCCTGCACGACCACCACGGCGCCCTTGGCAGCACCGGCCTGCGCGTATCCCCGCTGGGACTGGGCACGGTCAAGCTGGGCCGCGACCAGGGCGTGAAATACCCCAACGGTTTCACCATCCCCGATGACGACGCCGCGCGCCTGCTGCTGCGCCAGGCGCGCGAGCTTGGCATCAACCTGCTCGACACCGCGCCGGCCTATGGCCGCAGCGAAGAGCGCCTGGGCCCGCTGCTGCGCGGCCAGCGTGATGAATGGGTGATCGTCAGCAAGGTGGGTGAAGAGTTCGACAACGGCCTGTCGCACTTCGATTTCAGTGCTGCCCACACCCGCCGCTCGGTGGAACGCAGCCTTAAGCGCCTGCAAACCGACCGCATCGAGCTGGTGCTGGTGCACTCCGACGGCAACGACCTGCACATCCTCGAGCAGGAAGGCGTGTACCAAACCCTCGCCGCCCTCAAGCAGGAAGGCAAGATCCTCGGCTATGGTTTCTCCGGCAAGACCGTCGCCGGCGGCCTGAAAGCCCTGGAGCAGGGCGACTGTGCCATGGTCACCTACAACCTGAACGAGCAGGCGGAGCGTCCGGTGCTGGACTACGCTGCCGAGCACGGCAAAGCCATCCTGGTAAAGAAAGCCCTTGCCAGCGGCCATGCCTGCCTGGCGCCCGGGGTTGACCCGGTGCAGGCCAGTTTCGAATTGCTGTTTGCCCACCCGGGCGTGAACAGTGCCATCGTCGGCACCATCAACCCGGTGCATCTGGCCCACAACGTGGCCACCGTCGCCCGCATCCTGGGCCGCCCCTGAGCCGCCCGGGCGGGGGCCCAACGCAAGGAGGAGCCTCGTGCCGCGTACGCTGATCCGCAAGAACCCGAGCAACTTCAAGACCCTGCCCCTGCACGTCGAGGCCAGCGCCGATGGCCTCAGCTACCAGAGCATCGGCGTGCCGCAGAACTTCGCCCAGACCCTGCAACGGCGCAAGGCCATCCAGCTGCCGGACACCCAGCGTTTCGTGGTCGAGCTGGCCAACCTGGGGGTGTCGGTGCGCCTCACCCTCACCTGGCAGGGCCGCGACTACTGGGTACTGGTGCGCCAGCGCCGGCAGGACCGTGGCGATGTGGTGCTCAAACTGATCTCCGGCTACGTGCCGGCCCACGAGCTGAACCTGCCGCTGCTCACCGCCATTCAGGAGGTGGCCGAGGAGTGCCTGCTGGAAACCCCCGAGGGCTGGCTGGGCGGGCGCTTCAACGACACCTGGCTGCCGACGCCCTACGCCGCCGCCCTGCACTACCGCGAAACCCCGCCCTTCGTGCTGACGCCGCAATCGGGCGCCGCGCGCCCGGTGCACTGCGCCAACCTGATGCTGATGGAGCGCCCGCGCGCTTACGTGCACCTGCCGACTGCGTCGCTGCAACTGATCTACGACCTGCGCCTGCAGGTACCGCGGGAGGCCAAGCCCCTGAGCCTGTTCCATGTCGATGAGCGGCTTGAAAGCGGGCAACTGGTGGCCCGCCTGGACCGCAAGCGCCCCGACCTGTACCTGATGCCGTTGCAGGACGGCCAGCCGCTGGCCGAGCTGTACACCCTGAAGAAGGACCAGCTGCTGCCGGCGAGCACCCGCGGGCTATGGCTGGCCGAAAGCTTCGCCCGCCAGGACGGCTGGGTGGTGCGTGAAGAGCGGGTGCGCTGGAAGGACTGGCTGAAGCAGCAGGGGCTGGTGCAGGAGAAACGCGAGCCGGTGGGGCACTTGCAACGCTTCAGTGACAAGGCCAAGGCGTTGCTGGAGCGGGCCCTGCACAAGTAGCTCCGCCATCAAAAGCATCGCCGGCAAGCCGGCTCCTACAGGTACGGCACTGGTCTGAAGCTTTTGTAATCCCTGTGGGAGCAACTGTCTTGCTCAATTTCTAAAATCTGGCGCGATCCCTGTGGGAGCGGGCTTGCCCGCGAACACCGGCGAAGCCGGTGCCAGACACCGCGTCGCCTGCTTCGCGGTGGTTCGGCACCCCGACAAGCCCGCTCCCACAGGCCCCTGCTAAATCAATGAGTTATGTGAGTTCTATGAGAGCCCACCCAGCCTCGTAGACTGCGCTGTCGCGCATGGAACTGCGGCCGCAAGCACGCCCGCGACACCTGTGGGAGCAACTGTCTTGTGCTGCCTGAACCGGCCTCATCGCCGGCAAGCCGGCTCCTACAGGTACGGCACTGGCCTGAAGCTAGTGCAATCCCTGTGGGAGCGGCTTTAGCCGCGAACACCGGCGCAGCCGGTGCCAGGCACCGCGTCGCGCTGCACAAATGATCGCGGGGCAAGCCCGCTCCCACGATGTATTACGTGGGAGCGGGCTTGCCCCGCGATGGGCCGCACTCAGTGCTTGCGGATCTTCTCGACGATCGCCGTGGTCGAGCTGTTTTCCACCAGCCCCAGCACCTTCACAGTGCCGCCGTAAGCCTTGACGATATCGGCGCCAACCACCTGGTCGATGCCGTAGTCACCGCCCTTCACCAGCACATCCGGCTTGACCTGGCGCAGCAGGTTCTCGGGGGTGTCTTCAGGGAAGCTGATGACCCAGTCCACCGCCCCCAGGCCCGCCAGCACAGCCATGCGCCGGTCAACGCTGTTGATCGGCCGGCCCGGCCCTTTCAGGCGGCTGACCGAGGCGTCGTCGTTGATCGCGACGATCAGGCGGTCGCCTTGGGCACGGGCCTGCTCCAGATAAGTCACGTGGCCGGCATGCAGGATGTCGAAGCAGCCATTGGTGAAGACGATCTTCTCGTTATGGGCGCGGGCATCGTCGATGGCCAGCAGCAGTTGCTCCAGGCCCAGCACGCCGCGCTCGGAACCCTCTTCGCGCTGGATGGCGCGGCGCAGCTCCGGGGCGCTGATGGCTGCGGTACCCAGCTTGCCGACCACGATGCCGGCGGCCAGGTTGGCCAGGGCCACGGCGTGGGGCAGGTCTTCACCGGCGGCGATGGCGGCGGCCAGGGTGGAAATGACCGTATCGCCGGCACCGGTGACATCGAACACTTCGCGGGCCCGGGCCGGCAGGTGGAACGCCGGGTGGCCGCTGCGCAGCAAGGTCATGCCGTGCTCGCCGCGGGTCACCAGCAAGGCACCCAGGTCGAGCTCTTCGAGCAGCTTGAGGCCCTTGGCCACCAGCTCGGCCTCGTCCGCGCAGCGGCCGACGATGGTCTCGAACTCGCTGAGGTTCGGGGTGATCAGGCTGGCGCCACGGTAGATGGAGAAATCCTTGCCCTTGGGGTCGGCCAGCACCGGAATGCCCTTGGCGCGTGCCGCTTCGATCAACGACTGGTGGTTCTTCAACGCGCCCTTGCCGTAGTCGGACAGCACCAGCACCTTGACCCCTTCGAGCAGGCCGTCGACCTCCGCGCCCAGCGACAGCGGGTCGGTAGCGAAAGGCTCTTCGAAGTCGATGCGCAGCAGTTGCTGGTGGCGGCTCATGACCCGCAACTTGACGATGGTCGGCTGGTGGGCGATGCGCTGGAAGATCGAACGCACGCCAGCGGCCTGCAGGCTGTTGGCCAGGCTGTCGGCAGCCTCGTCCTGGCCGGTGACACCGACCAGCGCGGCTGGCGCGCCCAATGCAGCGATGTTGAGCGCGACGTTGGCCGCGCCACCTGGGCGGTCCTCGATCTGGTCGACCTTGACCACCGGCACCGGGGCCTCGGGCGAAATACGTGAAGTACCGCCATGCCAGTAGCGGTCGAGCATGACATCGCCGACCACCAGTACCGGAGCTTGATCGAAACGCGGCATGGACAACTTCATGGGCAACCTGAATTGGAAAAGTGAACAGGGGCAGGATATTAGCACAGGGCCACGGAGGGCTTTAATGCCAACTGTGGCCAGACTTTATCGATTGAGCGGCGAGGCCGTCGAGGCCCCGCCGTGGCGGGGTTCAGGTGATGTTGGCCTTGGCCGGCTCATCCAGGCCCATGGCATGCAGGCGGGCGTAGTGGCCGTTGGCGGCGAGCAGTTCGGCGTGGGTGCCGCGCTCCACCAGGCGGCCCTGGTCCATGACCAGGATCTGGTCGGCCTTCTCGATGGTCGACAGGCGGTGGGCGATCACCAGGGTGGTACGGCCCTCCATCACGTGGTCGAGTGCCGCCTGGATATGCCGCTCGGACTCGGTGTCCAGCGCCGAGGTGGCCTCGTCAAGAATCAGCAGCGGCGCGTTCTTCAGCAGTGCCCGGGCAATTGCCAGGCGCTGGCGCTGGCCACCGGAGAGCAGCACGCCGTTTTCGCCGACCTCGGTATCGAAACCATGCGGCAGCTGGTCGACGAACTCCTTGGCGTAAGCATCGGCGGCAGCGGCCTCGATGGCTTCGCGCGGTGCGCCGGCCAGGTCGCCGTAGGCGATGTTGTTGGCCACGGTGTCGTTGAACAGGGTCACGTGCTGGGTCACCTGAGCCACATGTTGGCGCAGGTTGCGCAGGCGATACTGCTCGATCTCCACGCCATCCAGCAAAATTTCGCCCTTGCTGTGGTGGTAGAAACGCGGAATCAGCCCGGCCAGGGTCGACTTGCCGCTGCCCGAACGGCCCACCAGCGCGATCATCTGCCCGGGCTCGGCGACGAAGCTGATGTCGCTGAGCACTTCGCGCTCGCTGCCGGGGTAGGTGAAGCTGAGGTTGCGCACTTCCAGGCGCCCTTCTACCCGCGCCTTTTCCACCGTACCGGTATCTTCCTCGTTCTTCTCGTCCAGCTGCTCGAAGATGCTCTCGGCGCCGGCCAGGCCCTTCTGAATGGTCGAGCTGACTTCCGACAGCTGGCGGATCGGCTTGGGCAGCAGGCCGGCGGCGGTGATGTAGGCCACCAGGTCGCCCGCCGATGCCTCGCCACGCAGGAACAGCACCAGGAACATCAGCGCCGCCATGGCGCTGTAGATCACCAGTTGCAGCAGCGGGGTGTACAGCGCGCCGGTCTTGGTCATGCGCAGCTGCTTGTCGGTGTTGCTCTGGCTGGCGGCGTTGAAGCGGCGTTGCTCGTAGCTTTCGCCACCGAAGCTGCGCACCACGCGGTAGCCCTGGATAGTTTCCGAGGCCACGTGGGTGACATCACCCATGGCCACCTGGATCTTCTTGCTCTGCTTGCGGAATTTCTTGCTGGCAGTGCTCACCATCACCGCGATCAGCGGCAGGATCGCCACCATCACCAGGGTGAGCTTCCAGTTCATCCACAGCAGGTAGGCAAAAAGGAACACCACGGTCAGGCCTTCACGAATCACCACCTTGATGGCGTCGGTGGCGGCGCCGGTGACCATGGTCACGTTGAAGGTGATGCGCGAGATCAGGTGCCCGGAGTTGTTGCTGTCGAAGTAACGGTTGGGCAGGACCAGCAGCTTGTTGAACAGCTCCACCCGCAGGTCGTGCACCAGGCACAGCGAAACCTTGGACAGGTAGTAGTTACCCAGGAACGAGCCTAGCCCCTGCCAGGCCGCGATCAGGATGATCAGCAGCGGCACCGCCTGCAGCAGTTGCAGGTCGCGCAGGTAGGGAACGTTGGGGAACAGCACTGCCTGCGGGTTGCTCAGGCCATCGACGAAATACTTGAGGATCCCCGCCAGCATCGGCTGGGTGGAGGCGAAGATCACGAAGCCGACGATGCTCAGCAGGAAGATGCCGACATAGGGTTTGACGTAGCCCAGCAGGCGGAAATAGATCTTCAGGCTGGCAGGGGCGGACGATTCAGGGACAGTCATGACAATCCGTCGGGTCAAAAAGAGTCGGGATTATACCACACGCGGTGTTTCGCACCGCCCGCAGCGGGTAACATAGGCGGCTGTCCGCAACCCCTGCCCCGGAGGCTTGATGCAAGCTCTTGACCACGCCCGCTACCTCGCCCTGCGCGAGGGTGCCCACGTGCTGGAAGCCGACGGCACCGGCGACAAGGTGCTGCGCCTGCGCGATGGCTCGATGTTCAAGCTGTTCCGCCGCAAACGCCTGATCAGCTCGGCGGCCTGGTACCCCTACGCCAAGCGTTTCGCCGACAACTGCCAGGCCCTGGCCGAACGTGCCATCCCCTGCCCACAGGTGCTGGCGGTGTACCGCATCGCCGAGATCGCCCGCGACGCCGTGCACTACGACCCGCTGCCCGGCGATACCCTGCGCCAGGTGCTGGAGCAGCCCGACCAGCCCGCAGGACTGCGCGCGCAACTGGGGCGTTTCATCGCCCACCTGCACGATACCGGCGTGTACTTCCGCTCGGCGCACATGGGCAACGTGGTGCTGACCCCCGAGGGCGCCCTGGGCCTGATCGACGTCGCCGATATGCGTATTGGCCGGGCATCGCTGCGCAGGTCGCAACGCCTGCGCAACTTCCGCCACATGCTGCGCTACGCCCAGGACCGCCAGTGGCTGCTGGCCGACGGCAGCTTCGTCGAAGCCTACCTGGCCAGTCAGCAGGTCTGCGGCCCGCAAGACCTGGCCAGCGCCCTGGCCTGAACGCAACGCAACGCAAAAGCGGGCTTGCCCCGCGATGGCGGCCGGCCCCGCAACACCATAGCCGGGCCGTGCACATCGCGGGGCAAGCCCGCTTCCAAGCGACGCTTTAACGCAATTACAAGCTGGAACGGCGCTTATGCTGCAACGCGCGCCCCATCACCAGCGCAGCCGGCATCAGCACCAGCGGCCACAGCTCGTCCGGGTTGCCCACCAGCTTGCTGCCGTCGAAGTTGAGCATCACCAGTGAGCACGCCAGGAACATGCCCCAAGGGTCGCGCAAGCGGACGGCCTGGATCAGGGTCATGACCACGATGACCAGGAACAGCAACAGCGACACACCGCCGGTGTAAAGGCCCAGGGCCACGAAGATGTTGTGCGGGTGCTGGATCGGCATGGTACCGCTGAGCAGTTTGTCGGTGTGGAACTCAACGCCGCAACCCAAGGCCCAGCCACAGTTTTGCCACTCGCCGACCATCACCCGGAACAGCTCGCCACGGAACGAGTCACCCCGCGCAAACAGCGAATGGAACCAGGCTGCGTCCTTCACCAGCCAAAGGGTTACACCGCCGCCCACGGCGCACAGCAGCAGGCCAAGCCCGGCCTGTTTCGGGAAACGCCACAGCCCCCAGCACGCCCAGGCGGCAAAGAGAAATGCAGCCCCAACCAGGGCAGTACGGGTCTGCAGCACGAAACCGACCGCCACCAACGACAGCACCACAGCGGCGAACGCCTCCAGCCAACGCTTGCCACGCAGCCAGACCGGCATGGCCAATGCCAGGGCGCACAACAGCCAGATACTGGTGTAGATCACGTTTTCCAGACGTGCCGGAAGCAGCGCCACACGTGAGCCGAAACTGAAAATCCCGGCCTGATAGGCATAGGCGGCAAAGCCGAAAATGTACAGGCACAACACCCAGAACTGCCCGCGGGCAAAGGCCTCTGAGCGCAAGAAGTCCTGCTTGACCAGCGCGGCCAGAATGAACACGAACAACGCCACATACAGGATGTGCTTGTAGAACTGGCCATCACCCGCCACTGCCGCAGGCACCAGGAACCACAGCAGGAACGCCAGCCAGGCCATAGCGAGCTTGTCACCCAGCAGGCCCGCACCACGCTCCTTTATCAACCACACCAGCCCCGGCAGGGCGATGAACGCATAAAAGATATTGTTGGTCCATTTTGCCGAGGCCATCAGCACATAGCTCAGCAGGAAGACTACCAGTGCTGCACTGAAGTACACCCTGCTCCTGCTGTTGTCGTTGCCAATCCTTTCAAACATCCTTCAATACCCATCCAAGCAAAAGTCCAATGACCAGCACACCCAGCAGACGGATGCGATCCATGCGTTTACGTCGTGCCTTCTTGATTTTCTCTTCCGGCATTTCCACGTGCTCGCCAAAACCTGTGTGCAGCACCGCGTCGCTTTCCAGAATCAGCGCATAACGGTTTTTTTCGGCGTACAGCCGCGACAGGCTCTTTTCACCGGAGTGCGAGGCGTAGGGGGCGTGCGCCTGGTAGTCGGCCAGCCGGCGCAGGCCCGGGTTGAACGAGAACCCCTGCCACTCAGCCTTGTGCGAGCCCAGCTTGTAAAAGGCGATACCCTCGTGCACCTGGCGCTCCTCCAGGAACACATAGGGGCTGTGCACCTGCAGGTCGTGGTTGAAGCTGCGCAGCCATACCTGCAGGGCCTGGGGGTCGGCCTCCAGCAGGGCCTGGGATTGTTCGACGAAGCCCGGGCGGTAGAAGGCCCAGTCGTCTTCGCAGTGGAACACCCAGAACGTCTTGATTTGCGCATAGGCGGCGTCCACCGAGCGCAACTGCCCAAGCTTGGGGTTGTTGACAATGAAGGTGGTGTGCTCGCGCCAGTGCGCAGGGATGCACTCGCGCACCGCCTCGTCACCGGAGTCTTCGGTGATGAACACCTCACGGATCGGTGCGGTGTTGTAACGATCGAAGCTCTCGAGCGTGCGCTTGAGCAGCTCGAATCGACCACAGCTGGTCACTACCAGTGTGATCTCGCTGTTTTCACTGAAGACCATAGCTTCCTCGATGGGGTTTGGGGCTCAACGCGTGAAGCCGACGGCCAGCAGCAACCGATCCAGCAGGCCCGGCGCCTGGGCCTTGCGCAGCGGTGCGCGCATGGCCTCGACGATCGCCTGCCCGAGGGCGTGGAAGGTATAGCGCTGTTCGGCCAATTGCCGGCCGTTGTGCGAAATGCGCTCGGCCAGCGCCGGGTCGGCGCGCAGCAGCGCGAGCTTTTCGCGCAACTGCGCCACATCACGGTAGAGCACGATATTGTGCATGTCGACGAAGCCCAGCGCCTGGTTCTCTTCCTCGCCCTGGTCGAAGGCGAACAGCACGCAACCACAGGCCATGGCTTCGAAGTTCTTGATCATGTACTCGCCCATGCCCACGTCGGCACTGACGAAGTAGCGAATGCGGCTCAAGGTCTGGCTGTATTCGTCGCCGGACTTGGTGCGGGTGATCAGCAGGTTTTCAACGGCGGCGATCGACTCGAGCATCGCCTTGCGCCCGGAGTACGCCACGCTGCGCAGGCTACCGACGAAGGCTAGCTCGATGTCGCGCTCACGGCTTTCGTAGCGCAGCAGTGCCTGGTCGTAGCCCTTGGGCACGAACACCGCATCGAACCCCTCGTCACGCAGGCGGCGGGTGACCACCGCGCCCGAGGTGATGACCCGCGCCCACGGCAGCCGGTGGTAATAGGCGCTGAACTTGCCGGTATATTTGCACGGGATGTAGTTCTGGTAGGCGTCGTGCTCGAGGATCACCAGGTTGGGGATGGTGCGGATAAACCGCACCTGGCGAATTTCCTTCTTGAAGCGCAGGAAGAACAGGATGCGGTCGTACTGTTCGGCCTGCACATGCTGGCGGAAATAACCGCGCAGGTCGTCCTGCTCGGCATCGCTCAGCCAGCGGATATCGCACTCGCAATCGGCCGCGATACCTTCGTAAAGACGGTCGAGGATCGCGCGTTGCTCTTTCTGGACCAGAAACAGGACTTTCACCGGGGCTCTCTCTCGTCGTTCGGCGTGCCGACCCAGAACAGCTCGTGCCGCCGCACTGCCTTGCGGAAGAATTCATTTTCACCGAATGCCGGCCAGCGACGGGCAGCCAGACAGCGTTGCAGCAGCCGGCGCAGGCGGCGCTTGAGCGGCGCGGCGGGCTGCAGGTCGTGCATCATACCCAAGGCAGTGGCCTTTTGCCGCTGCATTTGCGGGGATACGCCCAACACCCAGGGGCGCAGCGGCTGCCCGGCATCGAAGAACGGCGGCAGGGGTACGCCAGTACCGGCATCGCCCATCGGCCAGCGGTCGTTGTCGTGCAGGTGATTGGCATAGAACAACAACGCCTCGGGGCGCCATTGCACGCCTGCCAGGGCCTGCTGCACGGCGTCATGGGCGCACACGTGGTCCGGGTGCGGGTCCAGGGCCGGGTGCGGCATCACAATAGTGGCCGGGCGGGCGCGCTCGATCAGCTCGCGCAAGTCCTGCACCAGGTTGGCCCAGGTCGGCTGGCCGTCGGCGTCGCTTTGCAGGGTGGTTTCGTTGAAACGGCGAAACGGCCGGGTATCGGCAAGGTCGGCCTCGCGTGAGGCGATCGGCGCCTGCGGCTCGGCCTGCATCGCCGGCAGTTGCATGCAGAAGTACCCCAGCTGCACGCATTGCGCAGCCGGCACGCCGGCCCAGCGCGGCACCGCGACGCTGTCCCAGCTGCGCAGTTCGCCTTTCAGGCGGGCAGCTTCGACCACATCCAGGGAAAATGCCTTGCGGTAGTATTCGTTTTCGATTTCGCCGGCGGTCAGGGTCACGATCCAGCTGCTGTCGGCCTGGGCATAGGCGGCGAAGGCCGCCAGTTCGGCATCGTCGGCGTGGGGCGCGATGACCATCATCGGCCCGGCCAGATAGTCGGGGTGGCGCACCACCAGCAGTTCCACCTCGGACGCCATGCGGCAATGCCGTCCGACCAATTGCAACTGCCCAGCAGCCAGCGCCTCGGCCTGGCCGGTCAGGTTGAGGTAACGCACCCCGCGCACGCCACGCTCGAAGGCCTGGCAATCACTGAGGCCGCCCTCTATACGCACCGCCGGGTCGAACAGGCGGCCCAACCAACTGGCGCGCAGGGTTACCTGAAGCAGCAGGGTCTCGCGCCCCTCCAGCACGCAGCCACCCGGCAGCGCCAGGCGCCCGTCCTGAATGCTCAGCCGATGGCGCTCGCTGGCCTCAAGGTCGTACTCGTAGTCGCTGCCCGGCACATAGAACAAGTGGTCGGAAAACCAGGCTTCATGGGCCGCCCAGGCCAGCACGGCCAACAATGGCGGCAGCCACCAGGCCCATACCGCGGTGGCCAGCAGTACCAGCAACACCACCAGCAGGGTGACGCGCTTGCGCTTGCGGTGGCGTTTGAGCAGTTGCTGCTTGCGAGCGCTCATGTTCAGACCTGGTAGACGTTGACGGGGGTGCACCAGCGGTCCTTGTACTCCCGGTCGGCCCGGCCGAAGGAGAACCGCAGCGGTTTGCCCAGGGCTCGCGCATCATCCCAGGCGGCCTGGGTGTTGAGGAAGCTCAATACGCTACCGGGGCTGAAGGCCCGGGTTTCGGGGTCGACACCGCCGTTTACGTACTCGACGCTGACCCAGCCCGGCGCCTCGACACGATACACCAGCTGAATCGCGATCGGCGCGCCGTCGAGCAACAGCACCGAGCCGATCAGCAAGTGGCCGATACGCTCGAGCACCTCGGCCAGGCGCTCGGCACCCACTGCCGGGAAGCCCCAGCGGCGCTGGAACAGGTCGCAGTACATCGCGGCAATCTGCGCCGGGGTGAATTCACCGATCGGCCGTACCACCCCGCCCGCCTCTTCCAGCAGGCGCAGTTCGCGGCGCTGGTTGTAGCGAAACTTCTTTGAAAGGTCTTCGTGCGGGCGGGCCATGGCCAACTGCACCGGCTGGGCCTTGAGGCCGGTGAAACGGCCCTGGTTGAGCTCCGACAGGTAGCCCCCGGTATGGCGCAGCGGGGCCTGCGCATCGGCTGCGGCCGGCAGGATGATCTCGGCATTGCCCAGGTCGAACAGGCCCTTCTTGCCCTGGCGCTTGAGCACCTCCTTGGACAGCGCCAGGTGGCGCCCCCAGGCCGGTACCGCCGCCTTCAATTCACCGCCCTGCAGCCAGCCCAGGTAGCGCACCGGAATCTGCGCAAGATCAGCCAGTTGCTCGACCACCAGCGGATGGGTGGCGACACTGCCACCGAATTGCTGCCACGCCTGGCCGTAGGCCGCCGCATCGATAACCTCCCAGCCGCGTTCGCGCCAGGCCTGGATATGGTTGAGCATCAGGCCTCCGCGACCAGCGCGCGTACTTGGGGCAATTGCCAGAAGGTGTCACGTACTGCCTGGTCGCTGAAGCGCTCGCCCAGGCGCTGCAGCATGTGCTGCGCGCAGGCGGCGCGCTGGCCGGCATCGAGCCCGGCCATGTGTTGCAGGCCCTGGGCCAACTGCCCGGCGTCCCCCAGCGGGAACAGCACACCAACCCCTTCGACCACTTCACGGGCGCCGCCACAGGCGGTTGCCAGCAGCGGTACACCGGCGACCATGGCCTCCAGCAGCACCATGCCGAACGGCTCGTGGTCGGAGCTCAGGGCAAACACGTCGAACGCCTGGAAGTAACGGCGGGCATCCGGCACCTGGCCGAGGAAGTCCACCTGGCCTTCGATGCCCAGCTCGCTGGCCAGCGCCTTGAGCTTGCCCTCCAGCCGGCCCTTGCCGAGGATTGCCAGGCGGGCGCCGGACGGCAAGCCCGGCAACGCCTGGGCAAAGCCGCGCAGCAGGGTGGCCTGGTCCTTGTCCGGGTGCAGACGGCCGACATTGCCGACCACCCAGGCATCGTTACCCAGCCCCAACACGCGACGCGCCTCGTCGCGGGGCACGAGATTAGCCTGCAGCGCCTCGACATCGATGCGGTTGTACAGGGTCTGGATGCGTTCGGCCGGCCACTGCGGCAGGCAACGGCGCATGTCGTCGCGCACCGCATCCGACACACCCAGCAGGCTCAGGCGCTGGCGGAACAGGTTGGCGAACAGGCGCCGCCCCTTGCGCTGGTAGTCGCTGAACGCATGGTGCACGCCGATCACCGGCAGGCCGGTGCCCAGCAGGGCGACGTAGATGGGCTTGAAACGGTGGGCGATGCAAAAGCTGAAATCACGCTGCGCGGCGATTTTGCGCAGCGCACGGATGGCGCCCAGCTTCAGGCCGCGCACGGCGGCCGAGCTGAACTCCATGAACAGCACCTCGTCCGAGGCGCAGCCGGCCGCGACCTGCGCGTCGGCTGCCCCGGTGAGGAACACGGTGGTGACCTTGTAGCCGCTGCCCTGGAACAGGCTGGCGTACTGACGGGCGCAATCGAGAAATGGCCCGTCGTAGCCATGGCAGAACTGCAGGATACGCGGCTCAGAGCGGCTGGTCATAAGGCGCAGCGCCGTCCTTCACCACCAGGATGTCTTCCATGATCAGGTACTGCAGGTCCGAGCCGAAGAACATGTTCAGCGCATCGGTCGGCGAGCAGATCATCGGCTCGCCACGGCGGTTGAGCGAGGTGTTCAGCGACACACCGTTGCCGGTGAGCACTTCCAGTGCCTTCATCATGTCGTAGTAGCGCGGGTTGTACTCGCGCTTGAGCACCTGGGCGCGGGAGGTACCGTCCTCGTGCACCACTTCCGGTACGCGGGTCTTCCACTCTTCAGCCACTTCGAAGGTGAAGGTCATGAAGGGTGCCGGGTGGTCGATCTTGATCATCTGCGGCGCCACGGTGTCGAGCATCGACGGGCAGAAAGGTCTCCAGCGCTCGCGGAACTTGATCTGGTGGTTGATGCGGTCAGCCACGCCCTCGACGCTTGGGCAACCGATGATCGAACGACCGCCCAGGGCGCGCGGGCCGAACTCCATGCGGCCCTGGAACCAGGCCACCGGGTTGCCGTCGACCATGATCTTGGCGATCTGCTCGGGCATGTTGTCGAGCTTGCGCCAGACAGGCTGGCTCGGGTGACGGGCGCAGGCGGCGATCACGTCCTCGTTGGAGTATGCAGGGCCGAGGTAGACGTGCTCCATCTTCTCGACCGGCACGCCACGGGCGTGGGACACGTAGGCCGCAGCGCCAACCGCGGTACCGGCATCGCCGGAAGCCGGCTGGACGAACAGCTCTTTGACGTCGTCGCGGGCGATGATCTTCTGGTTCAGCTTGACGTTCAGCGCGCAGCCACCGGCAAAGGCCAGCTTGCCGGTCTCTTTCAGCGTGTCGCCCAGGTAATGGTCGATCATCTGCAGGGCGAGCTTCTCGAACAGCGCCTGCATGCTGGCTGCGTAGTGGATGTACGGCTCGTCGGCGATGTCGCCTTCGCGTTTCGGGCCCAGCCACTCGATCAGCTTGGGCGAGAAATAGAAGCCTTTGCCCTGCTCTTTATAGCGGCGCAGGCCGATGACGTTGGCGTACTCGGTGTTGATCACCAGCTCGCCGTTTTCGAAGCTGGCCAGGCGCGAGAAATCGTACTTGCTGGCATCGCCGTACGGCGCCATGCCCATGACCTTGAACTCGCCATCGAGCATCTCGAAGCCGAGGAACTCGGTGATCGCGCCGTACAGGCCGCCCAGCGAGTCCGGGTCGAAGAATTCCTTGATCTTGTGGATCTTGCCGTTCTCGCCATACCCGAAGAAAGTCGTGGCGTACTCGCCTTTACCGTCGATGCCCAGGATCGCGGTTTTCTCTTTGAAGCCCGAGCAGTGGTAGGCGCTGGAGGCGTGGGCCAGGTGGTGCTCGACCGGTTCGATCTTGATCTTCTTCGGGTCGAAGCCCAGTTGCTCCAGGCACCAGACGATCTTCTTGCGGTAGCGCTTGTAGCGGCGGTTGCCCATCAGCAGCGCATCGAGGGCGCGGTCCGGGGCGTACCAGTAGCGCTTGGCGTAGTGCCAGCGGGCCTTGCCGAACAGGCTGATGGGGGCGAACGGAATGGCCACCACATCGACATCCGACGGCTTGATGCCAGCCTGCTCCAGGCAGAACTTCGCCGACTCGTAGGGCATGCGGTTCTTCGCATGCTTGTCACGCACGAAGCGCTCTTCTTCGGCGGCGGCAATCAGCTTGCCGTCGATGTACAGGGCCGCGGAAGGGTCATGACTAAGGGCGCCGGACAGGCCAAGAATCGTCAGTGCCAAGGGTCTAGCCTCTCAAATCGATAGGAGTGCGCCACCGGACCATGCGGGCGGATGGCGGCTAAAGGGGCGGGATTATAACGCAAACATGAGGGCCTGCACGGCCCTTGTAGGAGCGGCCTTGTGTCGCGAAAGGGGCGCGAAGCGGCCCCGGCCCTCAGTTTCGCGGCCAAGAATGCCGGGGCTGCTTCGCAGCCCTTTCGCGACACAAGGCCGCTCCTACAGGGCTCAGCGCAGGATTACTCGGCGATCAGCCAGTCCATACGGAAGCTTCCGGCAGTCTGCGCCAGCTCTTTGGCCAGCCACGGCAGCAGGGTCTTGAGCTCGTCCTCAAGGCCCCACGGCGGGTTGGCGATGGCCAGGCCCGAGCCGTTCAGTCCCTGCGGGCTGTCCTGGTGGTGCACGTACAACTCCACCCGCAGCAGCTTGGGCGCGCCGGTGCTGGTCAGGTCCTGGTAGAAGCGGGTCAGCGAGCGCTGATCCTTGATCGGGTACCAGATGGCTGCGACGGTCTGGCGCATGCGCCTGATTGCCTCTTTCATGGCCACGCAGCAGCGCTTGAGCTCGTCGGCCTGCTCGAACGGCGGGTCGATCAGCATGATCGCGCGTTTTTCCTGCACCGGCAGCAAGGCCCGGGCGATGTGCCAGCCTTCACCCAGGTGCACGGTGACGCGCGGGTCCTTCTTCATGTTCTCTTTGAGCAGCGCACCGTCTTCGGGGTGCTTCTCGTTGAGCTGCGCGCGGTCCTGCTGGCGCATCAGGCGCCGGGCAAGTTCGGGCGAGCCCGGGTAGTAGCGCAGCTCGCCATCGGGGTTCAGGCGCTTGATGATGCGCAGGTAGTCGGCTGTGGTTTCCGGCAGGTCGTCGCGATTCCACAGGCGGGCTACGCCCTCCAGGTACTCGCCGGTGCGGGTCGCCTGGTCGCCCTGCAGGTCATAAAGGCCCAGGCCTGCGTGGGTGTCGATGTAGGCGAACGGCTGCTCCTTGCGCGACATCAGGGCGATGAGGCGGGTGAGCACGATGTGCTTGAGGACGTCGGCGTGGTTGCCGGCGTGGAAGGCGTGGCGATAGTTCATGGTGGCTCCTGCTAAGGCGGCAAGTTTACCTTGCCTTGCAGGCGGCGTCAGGTATGCCAACCGATCGGCGGTGGCGCATTCGCGGGTAAACCCGCTCCCACAGGGCAATGCATGACCTGTGGGAGCGGGTTCACCCGCGAAGCAGCAGAAGCAGGCCTGTCAGGCGTTACTTGTCAGCGTGATACGCCTTGTCTGCCACTTCGAAGCGCGAAACCATGCTGCCCGACGGGCGGCCCAGCTTGCTCACCAGCACGATGGCGATAGTCGCGAGCAGGAAGCCCGGGATGATTTCGTACAGGCCGGTGTTCAACTGCTTCCAGAAGATCACCGTCAGCGCACCGATCACGATACCGGCCAGGGCGCCGTTACGGGTCATGCCCTTCCACAGTACCGACAGCAGCACCACCGGACCGAAGGCCGCGCCGAAGCCAGCCCAGGCGTAGGCCACCAGGCCCAGCACGCGGTTATCCGGGTTGGCGGCCAGGGCAATGGCCACCAGCGCCACGGCCAGCACCATCATGCGCCCGACCCACACCAGCTCGACCTGCGAGGCGTTCTTGCGCAGGAAGGCCTTGTAGAAGTCCTCGGTCAGGGCACTGGAGCACACCAGCAGCTGGCAGCTCAGGGTGCTCATCACTGCGGCCAGGATGGCCGACAGCAGCACACCGGCAACCCACGGGTTGAACAGGATCTTGGCCAGTTCGATGAATACGCGCTCGTGGTTCTCGTTAACCGGGCCGGCGAGGTCTGGGTTGGCCGAGAAGTAGGCGATACCGAAGAAGCCCACGGCGCAGGTACCGGCCAGGCACAGGATCATCCAGGTCATGGAGATGCGGCGGGCGTTGGCGATCGACTTCACCGAGTCGGCCGCCATGAATCGCGCCAGGATGTGCGGCTGGCCGAAGTAGCCCAGGCCCCAGCCCATCAGCGAGATGATGCTGATGAAGGTGGCGCCCTTGAGCATGTCGAAGTTGGCCGGGTTGACCGCCTCGATGGCTGCGAAGGTCTGGTCGAAGCCGCCGGTGGAAATCAGCACGATCACCGGGGTCAGGATCAGCGCGAAGATCATCAGCGAGGCCTGCACGGTGTCGGTCCAGCTCACCGCCAGGAAACCACCGACGAAGGTGTAGGCGATGGTCGCGGCAGCACCGGCCCACAGCGCGGTCTCGTAGGACATGCCGAAGGTGCTTTCGAACAAGCGGGCGCCGGCGACGATGCCCGAGGCGCAGTAGATGGTGAAGAACACCAGGATGACGATGGCCGAGATGATCCGCAGCAGGCCGCTGTTGTCTTCGAAGCGGCTGGCGAAATAGTCCGGCAGGGTCAGTGCATCGCCGTTGTGCTCGGTCTGCACCCGCAGGCGGCCGGCAACGAACAGCCAGTTCAGGTAGGCGCCGACGGTCAGGCCGATGGCGATCCAGGCCTCGGACAGGCCGGCGAAGTAGATGGCGCCCGGCAGGCCCATCAGCAGCCAGCCACTCATGTCGGAAGCGCCGGCAGAGAGCGCGGTGACCACGCTGCCCAGGCTGCGACCGCCGAGGATGTAGTCGGAAAGGTTCTTGGTGGAGCGATAGGCGGCGAAGCCGATCAGCACCATTGCCGCGATGTAGATCACGAAGGTGATCGTAATTGGATTGCCCATGCGTGTGCCCTGGCGTTTGTTTTTATCTCTTGCAACCGCACGGCGTAACGGCGGTTGCACCCAGGCGGCGCATCCTATGCAACAACATGAACCAGGCGCAACCACTTTTCATTTGCAAGTTGCACCATTCGGTGAACCGCACACAAATACCGCTTTTTTGCTCCATTTCGGAGCAAACGTAATGTTTTTCAGAATAATACGCACCATAAGTGCCCGCACAAAGCCTGTGCAAAGGCGCTCCTGACGAGTTGCACCTGCGCTTCGAAAAAAACGGGTTGCACCCGGTTGCACCCGAATTGTCCTACAGGCTAATCTTGCCCTCAGCTGAGGCCACGCCCGTGGCAATAATGAGGATAAGAAATGGCGACGACCACCCTTGGGGTCAAACTCGACGACCCTACCCGTGAGCGACTCAAGGCCGCTGCGCAGTCCATCGACCGCACGCCGCACTGGTTGATCAAGCAAGCGATCTTCAACTATCTCGAGAAGCTCGAGGGTGGTGCCACCCTGAACGACCTCAACGGTCACGCAGCCGCGCTGGGCGACGATGCCGGCGAGGTGGCCACCGACCACGCCCACCAGTGCTTCCTGGAATTCGCCGAAAGCATCCTGCCGCAGTCGGTGCTGCGCTCGGCGATCACCGCCGCGTACCGGCGCCCCGAGCAGGAAGTGGTGCCGATGCTGCTGGAGCAGGCGCGCCTGCCGGCCGCCCAGGCCGAGGCCACCAACAAGCTGGCTGCATCGCTTGCAGACAAGCTGCGCAACCAGAAGAGCGCCGGTGGCCGTGCCGGTATCGTCCAGGGCCTGCTGCAGGAGTTCTCGCTGTCCTCGCAAGAAGGCGTGGCGCTGATGTGCCTGGCCGAAGCCCTGCTGCGCATCCCCGACAAAGGCACCCGTGATGCGCTGATCCGCGACAAGATCAGCACCGGCAACTGGCAGCCGCACCTGGGCAACAGCCCGTCGCTGTTCGTCAACGCCGCCACCTGGGGCCTGCTGCTGACCGGCAAGCTGGTCAGCACCCATAACGAATCCGGCCTGACCTCCTCGCTCACCCGCATCATTGGCAAGAGCGGCGAGCCGATGATCCGCAAGGGCGTCGACATGGCCATGCGCCTGATGGGCGAGCAGTTCGTCACCGGCGAAACCATCGCCGAAGCCCTGGCCAACGCCAGCAAGTTCGAGTCCAAGGGCTTCCGCTACAGCTACGACATGCTCGGCGAAGCCGCGCTGACCGAGCACGATGCGCAAAAGTACCTGGCCTGCTACGAGCAGGCGATCCACTCCATCGGCAAGGCGTCCCATGGCCGTGGCATCTATGAAGGCCCGGGCATCTCGATCAAGCTCTCGGCCCTGCACCCGCGCTACAGCCGCGCGCAGTACGAGCGGGTGATGAGCGAGCTGTATCCGCGCCTGCTGTCGCTCACCCTGCTGGCCAAGCAGTACGACATCGGCCTGAACATCGACGCCGAAGAAGCCGACCGCCTGGAGCTGTCGCTGGATTTGCTCGAGCGCCTGTGCTTCGAGCCGTCGCTGGCCGGCTGGAACGGCATCGGTTTCGTCATCCAGGCCTACCAGAAGCGCTGCCCGTATGTGATCGACTACGTCATCGACCTGGCCAAGCGCAGCCGCCACCGCCTGATGATCCGCCTGGTAAAAGGCGCCTACTGGGACAGCGAAATCAAGCGCGCCCAGGTCGAGGGCCTGGAGGGCTACCCGGTGTACACCCGCAAGGTCTACACCGACGTCTCCTATATAGCCTGCGCGCGCAAGCTGCTGGCCGTGCCGGAAGCCATCTACCCGCAGTTCGCCACCCACAACGCCCACACCCTGTCGGCCATCTACACCATCGCCGGGCAGAACTACTACCCGGGCCAGTACGAGTTCCAGTGCCTGCACGGCATGGGCGAGCCGCTGTACGAGCAGGTGGTGGGCAAGGTCGCCGAAGGCAAGCTGAACCGCCCGTGCCGCGTGTACGCCCCGGTCGGCACCCACGAAACCCTGCTGGCCTACCTGGTGCGCCGCCTGCTGGAAAACGGTGCCAACACCTCGTTCGTCAACCGCATCGCCGACCACTCGATCTCCATTCAAGAGCTGGTCGCCGACCCGGTCACCAGCATCGAGCGCATGGCCACCCAGGAAGGCGGCATCGGCCTGCCGCACCCGCGCATCCCCATGCCGCGTGAACTGTACGGCAGCGAGCGGGCCAACTCGGCCGGCATCGACATGGCCAACGAACACCGTCTGGCTTCGCTGTCCTGCGCCCTGCTGGCGACTGCCCACAATGACTGGAAGGCCGCCCCGCTGCTGGCCTGCGCCACCAGCGAGCAAGCCGCAGCGCCGGTACTCAACCCGTCCGACCACCGCGACGTGGTCGGCCAGGTGCAAGAAGCCAGCGTCGCCGACGCCAGCAACGCCGTGCAGTGTGCGGTGAACGCCGCACCGATCTGGCAAGCCACCCCGCCGGCCGAGCGCGCCGCCATTCTGGAGCGCGCCGCCGACCTGATGGAGGCCGAAATCCAGCCGCTGATGGGCCTGCTGGTGCGCGAAGCCGGCAAGACCTACGCCAACGCCATCGCCGAAGTGCGCGAAGCGGTGGACTTCTTGCGCTACTACGCGGTGCAGGCGCGCAACGACCTGCGCAACGACAACTGCCGCCCGCTGGGCCCGGTGGTGTGCATCAGCCCGTGGAACTTCCCGCTGGCAATCTTCTCCGGCCAGGTGGCCGCAGCCCTGGCTGCCGGTAACCCGGTGCTGGCCAAGCCTGCCGAGCAGACCCCGCTGATCGCCGCCCAGGCCGTACGCCTGCTGCTCGAAGCCGGCATCCCCGAGGGCGTGCTGCAACTGCTGCCGGGCCGCGGCGAAACCGTCGGTGCCGGCCTGGTCGGTGACGAGCGAGTCAAGGGCGTGATGTTCACCGGCTCCACCGAAGTTGCCCGCCTGCTGCAACGCAACATCGCCGGGCGCTTGGACAACCAGGGCCGGCCGATTCCGCTGATCGCCGAAACTGGCGGGCAGAACGCCATGATCGTCGACTCCTCGGCGCTGACCGAGCAGGTGGTGATCGATGTGGTGTCCTCGGCCTTCGACAGCGCCGGCCAGCGTTGCTCGGCCCTGCGCGTGCTGTGCCTGCAGGAAGATTCCGCCGACCGCGTGATCGAAATGCTCAAGGGCGCCATGGCTGAAAGCCGCCTGGGCAACCCCGAGCGCCTGTCGGTGGACATCGGCCCGGTGATCGACGCCGAAGCCAAGGCCGGTATCGAGAAGCACATCCAGGGCATGCGCGACAAAGGCCGCAGCGTCTACCAAGTCGCCATCGCCGATGGCGCCGAGGTCAAGCGCGGCACCTTCGTGATGCCGACCCTGATCGAGCTGGAAAGCTTCGACGAGCTGCAGCGCGAGATCTTCGGCCCGGTGCTGCACGTGGTGCGCTACAACCGCAAGAACCTCGACCAGTTGATCGAGCAGATCAACGCCAGCGGCTACGGCCTGACCCTGGGCGTGCACACCCGCATCGACGAGACCATCGCCAAGGTGGTGGGCAACGTCAACGCCGGCAACATGTACGTCAACCGCAACATCGTCGGTGCCGTGGTCGGCGTGCAGCCGTTCGGTGGTGAAGGCCTGTCCGGCACCGGCCCGAAAGCCGGCGGCCCGCTGTACCTGTACCGCCTGCTGTCGACCCGCCCGGCCGACGCCATCGCCCGCCACTTCGCCCGCACCGACGCCGATGCGAAGGTGGACACCGCCCTGCGCGACCAGCAGCTCAAGCCGCTGACCCTGCTCAAGAGCTGGGCCGAAGGCAACCAGCAAGCCGAGCTTGCCGCCCTGTGCGCGCAGTTCGCCGAGCAGACCCAGAGCGGCATCACCCGCGTGCTGCCGGGCCCTACCGGCGAGCGCAACACCTACACCGTGCTGCCACGCGAGCACGTGCTGTGCCTGGCCGACAACGAAGCCGACCTGCTGGCGCAGCTGGCAGCGGTGCTGGCGGTGGGCAGCTCGGCGGTGTTCCAGGACGGCGAGCCGGCCAAGGGCCTGCGCGGCCGCCTGCCGAAAGAGCTGCAAGCCAAGGTCAAGCTGGTGGCCGACTGGAGCAAGGATGAAGTGGCGTTCGACGCGGTCATCCACCACGGCGACTCGGACCAGCTGCGCGGCATCTGCGAGCAGGTGGCCAAGCGTGCCGGGGCTATCGTCGGGGTCAACGGGCTGTCCAGTGGCGATTACCAGATTGCCCTGGAGCGGCTGGTGATCGAGCGGGCGGTAAGTGTGAACACCGCCGCGGCGGGTGGTAACGCCAGCTTGATGACCATCGGTTGATGGTGACGGGGTGAATGAAAAGGAGAGCTTCGGCTCTCCTTTTTTATGGGCGATGAACCGGCCTCAAGTGGGCAACCTCAGCGCTCCCGGCTACTGAATCCAGCTGATGACTACCAGCAGCAATCTCAGCATGAGGGAAGCAGCCACGGACAGGACGATAACACCCCACAGGAACAGGCCGGGTGTCATCCAGATCCAATTCGCCCAGGTTAAACGGGAATTCTGAGTACCCTGTGGGTCACCTGCGAGCAGATTGGCAGCGAGTTGAAGTTTGACCTCCACCCCTATCATCACTGCATTGGCCACAATCACAAAGGGTAGAAACCAAACTGGATCAATGACCTCAACCACTAGCCCTGAGTAGATCTGGCATATAAACACGGCCAAATAGGGCAGGAACAATGCTGCTGGAAACCAACGCCTACCCAGACCTTCGCGAACCAGATCTCGATCAAGCCGCCTGAGCAATGGATAGAGATAAAAAATGAGGAGGAGCGCCCTGGCCAACGGCCAGATTCGATCGCCTGTTGCGCGGCGCTGATGGACCCAGTGGCGATGAAAGCAAAACCACCAATATAAGCCCAGAGTGAAGAAGCTCATCAAAGCCAGCTTCCATGGAGAAACTACGAAATACGCAGGAGTGCGTATGTTATGGGTGGTGTTTTCATCTGGCATCTATCTTACTCAATAAACATTTCTCAAGTGCCATTCAATACATTTCGACTGAAAAGTGCAGCCTACCCGGGTCTGAACAAGCCGCCAGACCGGTACTACAGTGAAGTAGTAAATCCACTCAATCAGCGTAGGAAAATTCCCTTGCATTTGACCGTCACTGTTTTACTGACAGCGATACGCCGAGAACAAAAAGCTCTGAAACGTGAATTGCTGGACAGTAGAGAAGGACTGCCACCGCCAGCTGTCAAACAATAGGGAAAACCGGAGGAATTTACCTAGCCTCTCTGAAAAACCAAAGGCTCCAGCCCTTGGCCAGTTCGGACACCACTACCAGTGCAATCAGCATCATCGAGCCGGAGGCGGAGTAAATACCACTGTATACGAACAGGACAGTAGCCGAGGGCGCGAACAGGAACAATCTGAGCGGCAACTGCGCCCAGACCAACCGCCGCGCCCACTCATTTCGACGCAACAATAAAATACAGCTGGCGATAATGGACAGTTGGACCCCCCAACCGAGCGCGACCAGAAATATTGCATAGCTGCCATGATCATCGATCAGTTTTATCGCGTTCAGCGCATCTGAGTAGAAGGGCACACGCTGAGCCAATAAACTTTTTAATACGTAGTTGACCATGAAAAGTGCATCCAGTAGCCCCCACCCCCACCACACGAATTTGTGCGCTGTTGCTTCACCCATTTGTTGCCTCCGTTTCCCCGCGGTACATCGCCGGCAAGCCCAAGCAACACATGACTTGCAGCCAAGTACATCAGTCACGGTTTTTCCAGAGCCACCAAAGACTCCAGACTTTAGCCACCTCTGAAGCAACGATCAGGCTCAACCATACTGCTGTACTGGTATCAGGCAATAGCAAAATCAAGGAAAACGATGGAACTATGAACAAAATTCGAAAAGGCGTTTGAATGCCAGCCACGTAGACTGCGCACGCGCTCCCCAAGCAAAGCAATACGCTACTGGCCACAAGGGATAACTGAGTGACCAGCCCCATCCACACTATAAACTCAAGCCCTCCCCCCCACTGGTCCATATTTGCAAGGGCGGCAGTGAAATCACTGAAAAAGGGCGCAACGCCTCTTTTCAGGCTACTGAATATCACGAAGAAGATATAAAAAGCATCCATCGCCCCCCAAAAAAAACCGATCCACCGCACTGACGTTATCAAATCCATTTTGCAGGTCATTTGTCGTTAAACTCGTACTCTTCGTTTTTAATAACCGGTCGCCAATGCCATGAGGACCCGGACACGTCCCAGGCATCATCCGCCTCTACAAAAATTTGCGTGACTATACGCTCCTGCCCATATTTATGGTTTGCCGAAGAAGGCGCAAAATTTAGTTCGTTTTTGCCAAGCGGCACCCACGCCTGAGTGACCGTTCTCGTCGTATTCGCATAATCTTTTTTGGACGACAAGAAAGCTCGTCCCTCCTCCCCTCTTGAAACCAAAAAATTAGCTACGAAGGCAGCACTCGAAGCAAGCCTGTTAACACGTATAGAGGTTATTTTCCATTTACCCGGCCCGCTCGTTGCAGAGACTGCCGGCTCAACCTTAAGGGCAACACGTTCTACCTGGCGGCCTACCGACTCGTTTGAACTCTCATACCCGCGGTACCAAGCACCGCTCCAAAAATCGTAATTGGCCGGTTTGAAAGGAACAAATGGATCAGCGCAAGCAAGGAGCCAATCTTCCTTCTCGACCCTTGAAAGGATTATCTTTTTTGGCATTGGTTCCAGGCACTGATTGGTATAGAACCCACAATCACGAATCAGGTCTATCAACCCAGGCAGCCAAAACGGATTAACCAAGGCACGTTCGACATGTGAAAGTGCAAAAAAAGGCGTCTCGAATAGGTAATACGGGTAACGAGCTACGTCCCTGCAGGGTATGAGTCGCATGGTGCTCTCCAAAAACGTTGGAAAGCTCTAGTGAATCGCAATTACCTCAATACAGGATTGTCGGCCACTTCCCATTCCTAGGTAGGAATTTTCTCTACTGAACATCAATACGAAATCAAGCATTTGGCTTTGATATTTCTTTCGTTTGGCATTCATCCACCAACACGCTCTTACTGGTTCCCCAGCTGAGATATTCAAAGAGGGTGATAGGTGTGCGGCAAGTGTATTTCGGCGCCTGTGAGATTGAGCGCCGCCCGCGCGGCGCATCGCCGGCAAGCCGGCTACAGGTGATCACGCTCCGCTGTAGGAGCCGGCTTGCCGGCGATGGGGCCTTCAGCCCTTCATCCCCAGTTCGGCATCATCCATCAGCGCCTTGGCCAGCCCGCTGAGGTAGTGCGAGGCCCAGACCAGTTGCGGGTTCTCGTCCATCACGCCGCTGAGGGTCAGGTCGCGCACGCAGCCCATCAGCTCCGAGGCCTGCTCGCGGGCCTGCCGGCACGGGATGCCGGGTTCGATGCGGAACAACGGTTGGGTGTGGCCTTCGCCTTGGTAGAAGCAGGTTTTGCCGACGGTGGTTTGGTGTTCGGTGATCATTATTCGTTTCCCCTGAAAATTTCAGCGCCTGTCAGGGCTCTATCGCCGGCAAGCCGGCGCCTACAGGTGATCGCGCTCCCCTGTAGGAGCCGGCTTGCCGCGATAGGGCCAGCCCAGGCAACGCAAGCCTTGCGGCCTAGTGCATCACCCGCGCCTGCTGCGGCATCTGCACCTGAGCCAACGCCAGTTCAAGCAACGCTTGCAGCGACTCCATTTCATGCATGGACGCCATCATCAGCACCGTGGCCGGTGTTCGGGGTTTGTGCATTACGGCCTGATGGGCCACGGTCAGGGCGCACAGGACGTACTCCGAGGCCTGAACCAGGGTGTCTTCGAGGGAATGGGGATGAAGGGGTGGGTCGGGGACAATCTTCAACATAGCTACCTCTTGCTGATCAAGTGGGACCACCACCCGTTGCTGTCAAACAAGAAGGTGGCAGCTGCATGTGGGTTGACAGACCGGTCAGCAAGAGCAAACCCCGGCGCACCACGAAGGTGCCCCACATACAGCCGCCATAAAGGCAAAGCCGTTGAGCGTACTCTTGATAGTCGGCCTGTCAAAGCCGGTCGCTGTTTCGCAACGACCGCCCGAGACTAGGGGCCAACCCAGCACACCGCAATGGCTTGAAAGGGGCTGGGAGCATGTTTGGGAAATGGACTACAAGCAATAGGGAAAAGCTTAAAAATTGCACACAAATCGTAATGACCCAAACGTTCGCCAAGCGCGCTCGGGAAAGCATAAACCCTGCGCCACACCTGCTCATGCCAAGGCCAGCTTGCCTGGTGATTCCAAAATCTAGGCAGCTCAAAATGCGGAAACATCTCTTCCCGCCTGATGGCTTGACTCACCCTCCTCCGGGTGCATAATTCCGCTCAGGACGCGACCAAGGTCGCTCCGTCTCCGAGGCCCGGCACACCTAGTGTGCCGGGCTTTCGTGTTTATGGAGATATGACATGTACGTCGCTTACCTTGATGAGTTTGGCCACATTGGCCCGTTTGTCTCAAAAGAAGACCCTTCGTTCCACACCCATCCACTCTTTGGCCTCGCGGGGCTGGTGCTCCCTGCTACAAAAGTCCGCGAGTTTTCCGCGTTCTTCTTCAATCTGAAAAAGAACGTGCTGGGTGCAAAGATCGAGAAAACCGGCACGCACCCCGCAGCATTCGAGGAGAAAGCGTCCACATTCTTCAAGGCCAGCCAGTTCAACGGCCAAAGCCGCGCCCGGCGATACAAAATCGACGCGGTGAACCGAATCCTCACCAAGGTCCGCTTGCTGGGCGGGTTTTTCTTCTATGTCGGTATCGAGAAAGACAAATCACCGGGCAACTCGAATGCCAAAGGCCTGTACAAGATCGTCCTGCGCGAAGCGATCAAACGCTTGAACGACGAAATGGTGACAAGAAAAAGCCACTTCATGATCGTGCTCGATCAGCAGGACGACATGAACCACAAGAAGGAAAACGGCAACAGCATGCGCCTCGAACTCGTCAAGCAAGCCTCGTTTTCGATGTTTGGTGAAGAACGACGCATGACGCTGATTGAGCCTCCCATTCAAGTGGAGAGCCACCTGTACCAGACCATCCAATGCGCTGACTGGATTTGCGGCCTGGTGGGCAAAACGACGTATTACAGCACCCGTCCGGCTGAGTGCCCGACCTACAAGGTCTTTCACGACCTCTTCGCCGAACGGCTCGCAATGACTCAGCGTCGAAGCGGAGTACGCACGCGGAAAATTCCGAATGCAGAAGGTATCGATTCGGTCTGATTACCCTGCGTTCTTGGCCATTATCAATGCGCCTGATGGAACTCTTCAGGCGTATTGCGCCTCGCTAGACTCCGAGGCAAATGTTCCAGGACCGCCACCATGCCCGAGACCCTGCTCAGCCCCCGCAACCTGGCCTTCGAGCTCTACGAAGTGCTCGACGCCGAAGCCCTCACCCAGCGCCCGCGCTTCGCCGAGCACAGCCGCGAGACCTTCGACGCCGCGCTGACCACCGCCCGCACCATCGCCGAAAAGTACTTCGCCCCGCACAACCGCAAGGGCGATGAACACGAGCCGCGCTACGTGGACGGCCGCGCCGAGCTGATCCCGGAGGTGAAACCGGCCGTGGATGCCTTCCTCGAAGCAGGCTTTCTCAACGCCAACCGCGACTTCGAAGTGGGCGGCATGCAGCTGCCTAGCCTGGTCTCGCAAGCCTGCTTCGCCCACTTCCAGGCGGCCAACGCCGGCACCACGGCCTACCCGTTCCTGACCATGGGCGCGGCCAACCTGATCGAAAGCTTCGGCACCGACGAGCAAAAGCGCCTGTACCTGCAACCGATGATCGAAGGCCGCTACTTCGGCACCATGGCCCTCACCGAGCCCCACGCCGGCTCCTCGCTTGCCGACATTCGCACCCGCGCCGAGCCTGCCGGCGATGGCAGTTACCGGCTCAAGGGCAACAAGATCTTCATCTCCGGCGGCGACCACGAGCTGTCCGAAAACATCGTGCACATGGTCCTGGCCAAGCTGCCGGGCGCGCCGGCCGGGGTGAAAGGCATCTCGCTGTTCATCGTGCCCAAGTACCTGGTCAACGCCGACGGCAGCCGCGGCCCGCGCAACGACGTGCTACTGGCCGGGCTGTTCCACAAGATGGGCTGGCGCGGCACCACCTCCACCGCGCTGAACTTCGGCGACAACGGCCAGTGCGTGGGCTACCTGGTGGGCCAGCCGCACCAGGGCCTGGCCTACATGTTCCAGATGATGAACGAGGCGCGCATCGGCGTGGGCATGGGCGCGGTGATGCTTGGCTACGCCGGCTACCTGTATTCGCTGGAGTACGCCCGCCAGCGCCCGCAGGGCCGCCTGCCGGACAACAAGGACCCGCACAGCTCGGCGGTGCCGATCATCGAGCACAGCGATGTGAAGCGCATGCTGCTGGCGCAGAAGGCCTACGTTGAAGGCGCGTTCGACCTGGGCCTGTACGCCGCCCGGCTGTTCGACGACACCCACACCGGCGCGGACGAAGCCGCCCGTAACCAGGCCCAGCAACTGCTCGACCTGCTGACCCCGATCGTCAAGTCCTGGCCCTCGGCGTATTGCCTGAAGGCCAACGAGCTGGCAATCCAGATTCTTGGCGGCCACGGCTACACCCGCGAATACCCGGTGGAGCAGTACTACCGCGACAACCGCCTGAACCCCATCCACGAAGGCACCGAGGGCATCCAGTCCCTCGACCTGCTGGGGCGCAAGCTTGCGCAGAACAACGGCGCCGGGCTCAAGCAGTTGATCCGCCTGATCGCCGGCACCTGCGAGCGCGCCAGCCACCACCCCAACCTCGACCCGCTGCGCCAGCCGCTGGAACAACTGGTCAACCGCCTGCAAGCAGTCACCTTGGCCCTGCTCGGCGACCTGGCCCAGGGCAAGGTCGCCGGTGCCCTGGCCAACTCGGCGCTGTACCTGAAAGCCTTCGGCCACTGCGTGATCGGCTGGCGCTGGCTGGAGCAGGCCATCCACGCCGAGGTCGGGCTGCTGAAAGGGCACGATCGCGACTTCTACCTGGGCAAGCTGCAGGCGGCGCGTTATTTCCTGACCTGGGAAGTACCGCCCTGCCATCATGACCTCGCATTGCTCGAGGCCCGCGACGCGACGTGCCTAAAGATGCAAGAGGGGTGGTTCTAGGCGTTGTTCGAAAAGTCGCCTTGCCTGATCGACGCGCAGGCACTTTTCGTATAAAGCCTAGGGGAAGCCACCGTAAAACGGAGATCCCCGCATGTTCGATTCCAGCGCCTTGTTGCGCCAGCGCTTCGCCGCGCTGCGCAGCACGGCCGAACTGTTCTCGCTTCGCCATGTGAAGCAGTCGCACCAGTCACTGTCGGTTCGGCGCAACGTCGCCGAGCCGCCGCACTTCAGCCAGGACGAAGGCGCCATGCTCAGCGTGCGGGTGAACGGCGTCGAGGCCTACGCGGCCACCGCCGACCTGTCGCAAGCCGGCCTGCAGCGCGCCCTGGAGCAAGCCGAAGCCCTGGCCCGGCGCATCAGCCCCCACAGCCTGCTCGACTTGAGCGGCCAGCCGGCACCCAGCCAGCGCCACGACCACCTCTCGCCCAACCTCGACCAGCCGCTGCCAAACCTGGCCGACTGCCTGGCGCTGCTGGCTGGCGAATCGGCCAGCGTGCCCAAGGACAGCCGCCTGGTGGACTGGCAGGCGAGCCTGGGCATCACCCAGGTCGAGCAGACCTACCTGAACAGCGCCGGCGCCGAGCTGCGCCACGCCCAGCGCTTCGTCTTCCCGGGCCTGGGCGTCACCGCCAGCGACGGTCAGGACAGCCAGAGCCGCACCTTGGGCCGGGAGAACTTCGGCCAGCAGGGCGGCTTCGAGGTGATCGAGCGCTGCGGCCTGGTGGGCGCCGCCCGCCGCGTGGCCGACGAGGCCCTGCAACTGTTGCTGGCGCCCAACACCCCCAGCGGCGTGCGCGATCTGTTGCTGATGCCCGACCAGATGATGCTGCAGATCCACGAATCCATCGGCCACCCGCTGGAGATGGACCGCATATTGGGCGATGAGCGCAACTACGCCGGCACCAGCTTCGTCAAAGCCAGCGACTTCGGCCACCTGCAATACGGCTCGAACCTGCTCAACGTGACCTTCGACCCGGGCATCAGCGAAGAACTGGCCAGCTACAGCTTCGACGACGACGGCACCCCGGCCAGCAAGCAGTACTTGATTCGCGAAGGCCGCCTGCTGCGCCCGCTGGGCGGTGCGCTGTCGCAGCTGCGCTCGGGCCTGGACGGGGTGGCCAACAGCCGCGCCTGCGGCTGGAACCGCGCGCCCATCGACCGCATGGCCAACCTCAACATCGAGCCGGGTGACCAGTCGCTCGAACAACTGATCGGCGGCATCGAGCACGGCATCCTGATGCGCACCAACCGCTCCTGGTCGATTGATGATGCGCGCAACAAGTTCCAGTTCGGCTGCGAATGGGGCCAGCTGATCGAAAACGGCGAGCTCAAAGGCGTGGTGAAGAACCCCAATTACCGCGGCATCTCCGCCGACTTCTGGCGCAACCTGTCGGCGGTGGGCGACCGCAGCACCTTCCAGGTGCTCGGCACACCCAACTGCGGCAAGGGCGAACCCAACCAGGTGGTGCGGGTCGGCCATGCCTCGCCGGCCTGCGTGTTCCGCCAGATCGACGTATTCGGAGGGGACGCCTGATGAGCGCTTATCAACAACGTTTCGAAGAGCTGCTCGGCGCCCTGCGTACAGCGCTGCAGCCGGGCGAGCAGTTCACCCTCGGCTACAGCGCCGAGCAGTCGCAGTTCGTGCGCCTGAACCACGCCAAGGTGCGCCAGGCCGGGCTGGTCAGCCAGGCCAGCGTGCAACTGCGCCTGGTCAGCGACGGCCGCCAGGCCGAGCAGCAGATCACCCTGGGGGATGACGCAGAGCTGGACCGCCAGCGCCTGCACGCGGCGCTTGCGCAACTGCGCCAAACCTTGCCGCTGCTGGCGCTCGACCCATACCTGAGCCTGGACCAAAGCGCCTGGCACAGCCACAGCCTCCAGGAGCAGGCACTGCCTGAGCTGGACGACGTGCTGGCCCTGGTCGAGTGCGAGGCCGGTGATCTGGACCTGGTCGGCATCTACGCCGCAGGCCCTGTGTGCCGGGGCTTTGCCAGCTCATTCGGGGCCTTCGGCTGGCATCAGGCCAACAGTTTCAACTTCGACTGGAGCCTGTTCCACGCCAACGGCCAGGCCGTCAAAGCCAACTACGCAGGCCAGGCCTGGAGCGGTGAGGCGTTCAGCGCACGCCTGCGCCAAGCCCGTGAACAGCTGCAGCACCTCGGCCGCCCGGCCATCACCCTCAAGCCCGGCAGCTACCGCGCTTACCTGGCGCCAGCGGCCATGGACGAGATCGCCGGCATGCTCGGCTGGGGCGGCTTTTCGGCCCAGGCCCTGGCCACCGGCAACAGCCCGTTGCAGCGCCTGTACAACGGCGATGCGCGGCTGAGCCCGCTGGTGTCGTTCGACGAGCAGGTGACAGGTTCGCTGAGCCCGGCGTTTTCCGACGAAGGCTCGCCGCGCCGCGACCTGCGCCTGGTCGCCGAAGGCCAGGCGCAGCAGCGGCTGGTCAGCGCCCGCAGCGCCGCCGAGTTCGCCCTGGCCGCCAACGGCGCCGACAGCTACGAGGCCCCCTGCGCGCTGAGCCTGGCACCGGGCGACCTGCCCACGGCGGACATTCTCGAACGCCTGGGCACCGGCCTGTACATCAGCAACCTGTGGTACCTGAACTACTCCGACCTGCCGGCGGCCCGCATGACCGGCCTGACCCGCTTCGCCACCTTCTGGGTGGAGAACGGCCAGATCCAGGGGCCGGTGAGCACCATGCGTTTCGATGACAGCTTGTACAACCTGCTGGGCAGCCAGCTGGAGGCGCTGACCTGCGAGCGCGAGATGATCCTGTCCACCAGCACCTACGGGCAGCGCAGTACCGGGTCGAGCCACCTGCCGGGGGCGCTGGTCAAGGGGTTGACCCTGACCTTGTGATTGGCAGGTCTGGCCCTATCGCCGGCAAGCCGGCTCCTACAGAAACGCGCCCCCCCTGTAGGAGCCGGCTTGCCGGCGATAGGGCCAGCACAGGCCACCCTCAATCAGGCTGATACCGCTCTTCCAGCTGCTGGCGCCACGCCTCACTGGCCTCAAACCGGTCAAACCAAGCCTTGCGCCCCTCAGCACCCTGCGCCTTGAACCACGGCTCCAGATACAGATCCTCGTAGTACGCCTGGCCGCCCTGCAGGTTGCCACCCCACCACCGCACCTCAAATTCAGGGAACGCCACCCAGGGCGGCGGCGGCGCGAACCCTGCCTCGTTCAGCGCCACCAGCAGCGCCTCACTGTCGGTAACCAGGCGCACAGTCAGCGCGTTGAACTCCCGGTCCGAAACCTTGAGCAGCAGGCGCTTGCCGCCCTCACGGCCGCGATACCCATCCCCGTCCTGTTCGAACCCTTGGTCGATCAGGCTCCAAAAGCGCGCGCCATCGCTGGCATCCAGCAGCATCTGCCAATACCGGGCGCCAACACCCCTTTCCATCAGGTCCAGGGTGAACCCTGAGCACGGAGTCGGCACATCCGGGCTCGCCTTACCGCCGAACTGGGTCTTCAATTGCTCGATGGAATAACCGAGCACCTGCTCCTGCGGCTCAGGCCGGAACAGCCTGCGCAGGCGTGTCAAAAAAGGCATGATGTGTTCTCCATAACCACCGCCAGGCGCCCACGGTAGACGCGCCGGCAACCCGAGGCAACGCTCACGCACCGCCAACACCTTGCAAAGGGACAGTCGCCCACCCGCTCCGAGGACCCCATGCCCGACCGCGCCCCGCTGGACCCCGTTACCGCCCGCTGGCTGCCCTGGGTGGTGGCCATCGCCTTCTTCATGCAGTCGCTGGACGGCACCATCCTCAACACCGCGCTGCCGGCCATGGCCCGCTCGCTGGCCGAAGACCCGCTGCGTATGCAGGGCGTGATCATCGCCTACATGCTCACCGTGGCCCTGCTGATCCCGGCCTCGGGCTGGATCGCCGACCGCTTCGGCACCAAGCGCATCTTCTTCGGCGCCATCTTGCTGTTCAGCTTTGGCTCGCTGCTGTGCGCCATGGCCAACAGCCTGGGCTTTCTGATTTTCGCCCGCATCGTCCAGGGCCTGGGCGGCGCGTTGATGCTGCCGGTGGGGCGGCTGGTGGTGCTGCGCGCCTACCCGCGCACCGAACTGGTGCGCATCATGAGCTTCATCACCATCCCCGGCCTGCTCGGCCCGCTGCTCGGCCCGACCCTCGGCGGCTGGTTGGTGGAGATACTGAGCTGGCACTGGATCTTTTTGCTCAACCTGCCGGTGGGCGCACTGGGCTGCTACGCGGTGTGGAAGTTCATCCCCGACCTGCGCGGCGCCGAGCGCACCCGCTTCGATACCCCGGGCTTCTTGCTGTTCGGCGCAGCGATGGTGCTGATCACCATCGCCATGGAGGGCCTGGGCGAGCTGCACCTGCCGCACCTACGGGTGATGTTGCTGCTGTTCGCCGGCATGGCGTGCCTCGCGGCCTACTGGCTGCGCGCCGGGCACGACCCGGAGCCGCTGTTCTCGCCGTCGCTGTTCCGCGTACGCACCTTCGCCATCGGCATCCTCGGCAACCTGTTCGCCCGCCTGGGCAGCGGCGCCCTGCCCTTTCTGGTGCCGTTGCTGCTGCAGGTAGCGCTGGGCTACTCGCCGGCCCAGGCCGGCATGAGCATGATCCCCCTGGCGGCGGCGGCGATGGTCGCCAAGTCGGTGGCGCGGCCGCTGATCGAGCGCCTGGGCTACCGCATCGTGCTCACCGGCAACACCCTGCTGCTGGGCCTATTGCTGGCAAGCCTGGGGCTGGTGACCGAGCAGACGCCCTACGCCCTGTTGCTGGTGCAGTTGGCGTTGCTGGGCGCGGTGAACTCGATGCAGTTCACGGCGATGAACACGGTGACCCTGATCGACCTGGACGACGCCAGCGCCAGCAGCGGCAACAGCCTGCTGTCGGTGGTGGCGCAGCTGTCGCTGAGCCTGGGCGTAGCCTGCGCCGGTGCGCTGCTGGGCGGCTTCACCGCCGCCGGCAGCGCCGATGGCGTGGAAACCACCCTGGGGGCGTTCCAGCTGACCTTCGTCACCATTGGCCTGATGGCCATGCTGGCAGCGGCGATCTTCCTGCAGCTGTCGCCGACGGACGGAAGGCGCGCCCGTCGTCCGGAACATCACGTCGAGTCGTAGGGCGAATGGCCACGAGGCTGGTAGACTGTGCGGCATTTTTGCATTGCAGCAGGCCCGCCTCGTGACCCTCGAAACCACCGCCTTTGCCACCCTTCCGCTGTCCAACGCCATGCTGGCCAACCTGGACGCGCTGGGCTACGCCTCGATGACGCCGATCCAGGCCCAGAGCCTGCCGGTCATCCTCAAAGGCCAGGACCTGATCGCCCAGGCCAAGACCGGCAGCGGCAAGACCGCCGCCTTCGGCATCGGCCTGCTCAACCCGATCAACCCGCGCTACTTCGGCTGCCAGGCCCTGGTGCTGTGCCCCACCCGCGAGCTGGCCGATCAGGTGGCTAAGGAGCTGCGCCGCCTGGCCCGCGCCGAGGACAACATCAAGATCCTCACCCTCTGCGGTGGCGTGTCGCTGGGCCCGCAAATCGCCTCGCTGGAGCACGGCGCGCACATCATCGTCGGCACCCCGGGGCGCATCCAGCAGCACCTGGACAAAGGCACCCTGCGCCTTGACGGCCTCAACACCCTGGTGCTGGACGAAGCCGACCGCATGCTCGACATGGGCTTCTTCGACGCCATCGCCGCGATCATCGGCAAGACCCCGTCGCGCCGCCAGACCCTGCTGTTCTCGGCCACCTACCCGGCCGGCATCGAGCAACTGGCCAAGGACTTCATGCGCCAGCCGCAGCAGGTGAAGGTCGAGGCGCTGCACAGCGACAACCAGATCGAACAGCGCTTCATCGAAATCGACCCGCAGCAGCGCCTGGAGGCGGTCACCCGCGTGCTCGGCCACTTCCGCCCGCAGTCCTGCGTGGCGTTCTGCTTCACCAAGCAGCAGTGCGAAGACCTGGTGACCCACCTGACCGCCAAGGGCATCCATGCCCAGGCCCTGCACGGCGACCTGGAGCAGCGCGACCGCGACCAGGTGCTGACCATGTTCGCCAACCGCAGCAGCTCGGTGCTGGTGGCCACCGACGTGGCCGCCCGCGGCCTGGACATCGACGGCCTGGACCTGGTGATCAACGTCGAGCTGGCCCGTGACGCTGAGATCCACGTGCACCGCGTGGGCCGCACCGGCCGTGCCGGCGAAAAGGGCACGGCGATTAGCCTGGTGGCCCCGGCCGAGGGCCACCGCGCCCAGGCCATCGAAGACCTGCAAAAGCAGCCGCTGCGCTGGGAACAGCTGGACAACCTCAAGAGCAAGGGCGGCGAGCCGCTTCTGCCACCGATGACCACCCTGTGCATCGGCGCCGGGCGCAAGGACAAGCTGCGCCCGGGCGACATCCTCGGCGCGCTGACTGGCGATGCGGGGCTGCCGGGCAAGCAGGTGGGCAAGATCGCGATCTTCGACTTCGTGGCGTTCGTCGCCGTGGAGCGCGCGGTGGCCAAGCAGGCCATGCAGCGGCTGAACAGCGGCAAGATCAAGGGCCGCGCCCTGAAAGTCCGCATCGTTTAACCAGTTGACCATACCGTGGGAGCGGGCTTGCCCCGCGATGAGGCCAGATCAGGCAATGACATTGCCCCTGCTGACGCCATCGCGGGGCAAGCCCGCTCCTACGCACCTCCTACTTCGCCAAAGGTTCCAACCGTGCACTCCACCGACGTGATCATCCTCGGCGCCGGCGCCGCCGGCCTGATGTGCGCCCAGCTCACCGCCAAGCGTGGCCGTCGGGTGCTGCTGCTCGACCACGCCAACAAACCGGGCAAGAAGATCCTCATGTCCGGCGGCGGGCGCTGCAATTTCACCAACCTGTACACCGAGCCTGCCAACTTCCTGTCGCACAACCCGCACTTCTGCAAGTCGGCGCTGGCCCGCTACACCCAGTGGGACTTCATCGAGCTTGTGTGCAAGCACGGCGTGCCGTACCACGAGAAGAAGCTCGGCCAGCTGTTCTGCGACAACAAGGCCAGCGACATCCTCGACATGCTGCTGGCCGAGTGCGACCAGGCCGGCGCCGAGCTGCGCATGAACACCAGCATCGAGCAGATCGAAAAGACCGACGCCGGCTACGTGCTGCAGACCAGCGCCGGCCCGTTCGCCTGCCAGTCGCTGGTGATCGCCACCGGCGGCCTGTCGATCCCGACCCTGGGCGCCACCGGCTTTGGCTACCAGGTAGCCCGCCAGTTCGGTCACGAGCTGCTGCCGACCCGCGCGGGGCTGGTGCCATTCACCATCACCGAGCCCCAGCTCAAGGCACTGTGCACCGAGCTGTCCGGCACCTCGCTGGACTGCGTGGCCAGCTGCAACGGGGTGAGTTTTCGCGAGAACCTGCTGTTCACCCATCGCGGTCTCAGCGGCCCGGCGATTCTGCAGATCTCGTCGTTCTGGGAGGCCGGTGACACGGTCGAGATCAACCTTTTGCCCGACCGTGTTGCGCTGGAGTGGCTGCAAGGCCAGCAGGTCGAGCGCCCCAACACCGAGCTTAAGACCGTGCTGGGCGAGGTGTTCACCCGCAAGCTGGCCAACCTGCTGGCCGAGCAGTGGTTCGTGTCGAAACCGCTCAAGCAGTACACACCGGCAGAGCTTGTGCAGATAGCTGAAACACTGGCGGCCTGGCAGGTGGTGCCGGCCGGCACCGAGGGCTACCGCACCGCCGAGGTCACCCTGGGCGGCGTGGACACCCGCGAAGTGTCGTCCAAGACCATGGAATCGCTGAAAAGCCCAGGGCTGTACTTCATCGGCGAAGTGCTGGATGTGAGCGGCCACCTGGGGGGGTTCAACTTCCAGTGGGCGTGGGCTTCGGCCAACGCCGCAGCGCAGTTCGTGTAGAGTAGAATCCATTCAGCAGCACGGAACGCTTCTTGCTGGTCTGTGCTGGAGGCGCCAATTTCGGGGCTGCCATGCAGCCCATCGCCGGCAAGCCGGCTCCTACAGGGGGCGCGCTTTCCTGTAGGAGCCGGCTTGCCGGCGATGGCGTCCTCAAAGGTTCTCATTCGACAACTGCCCAGCAGGCCATCATGTCATCCAGCTCGTTTCGCCATTCTTTGCGTCGCCTGTGGGGTCAAGACAAGTTCAGCTATGCCATCCGGGTCACCATCGCCCTAACCGGCAGCATGGCCTGGTGCTGGTACCAGAACGAGATGAGCCTGCTCATCCCGCTGTTCCTGGGCATCATCGCCAGCGCCCTGGCCGAGACCGATGACGGCTGGCAGGGCCGCCTCAGCGCCCTGGCGGTGACCCTGACCTGCTTTGCCATCGCCGCCCTGTCGGTTGAGCTGTTGTTCCCCTACCCCTGGATCTTCGCCGCCTCGATGGCCCTGGCGGCCTTCGGCCTGACCATGCTCGGTGCGCTGGGCGAGCGCTACGGGGCGATCGCCTCGGCCACCTTGATTCTGTCGGTGTACACCATGATCGGCGTTGACCAGCGCGGCGGCGAGGTCACCGACTTCTGGCACGAACCGCTGCTGCTGGTGGCCGGTGCGGCCTGGTACGGGCTGCTCTCGGTGCTGTGGCAGGCGCTGTTCTCCAACCAGCCGGTGCAGCAAAGCCTGGCCAAGCTGTTTTTCGAGCTGGGCAGCTACCTCAAGCTCAAGGCCAGCCTGTTCGAGCCGGTGCGCACCCTCGACGTCGAGGCCACGCGCCTGGAGCTGGCGCGCCAGAACGGCAAGGTGGTGGCGGCGCTCAACGCAGCCAAGGAGATCATCCTGCACCGGGTCGGCAACAGCCAGCCCAACTCCAAGGTCAGCCGCTACCTCAAGCTGTACTTCCTGGCCCAGGACATCCACGAGCGGGTCAGTGCCTCGCACTACCCCTACAACGCCCTGACCGAGGCGTTTTTCCACAGCGACGTGATGTTCCGCTGCCAACGCCTGCTGCGCAAACAAGGCTCGTCGTGCCAGGAGCTGGCGCGCTCGATCCGCCTGCGCCAGCCGTTCGTGCTGGCCAGCGGTTACCCCGAAGCGCTGGAAGACCTCAACGCCTCCCTCGAACACTTGCGCGTCCAGAGCAACCCGGCCTGGCGCGGCCTGCTGCGTTCGTTGCGGGCCCTGGCGGCCAACCTGTCGACCCTCGACCGCCTGCTCAGCGCCGCCAGCAACCCCGACACCCTGGCCGACGCCAGCGACAGCAGCCTGCTGGACCGCTCGCCGCGCAACCTCAAGGATGTGTGGAAGCGCCTGCGTACCCAGCTCACCCCCACCTCGCTGCTGTTCCGCCATGCCCTGCGCCTGTCGCTGGCGCTGTCGGTGGGCTACGGCATGGTGCACCTGATCCACCCAACCCAAGGCTACTGGATCATTCTCACCACGCTGTTCGTCTGCCAGCCCAACTACGGGGCAACCCGGCGCAAACTGGTGCAGCGGGTGTTCGGCACGGCGATCGGCCTGACCGTGGGCTGGGCGCTGTTCGACTTGTTCCCCAACCCGCTGGTGCAGTCGGCGTTTGCCGTGGTGGCCGGGGTGGTGTTCTTCGTCAACCGCACCACCCGCTATACCCTGGCCACCGCAGCGATCACCCTGATGGTGCTGTTCTGCTTCAACCAGATCGGCGATGGCTACGGGTTGTTCCTGCCGCGCCTGTTCGACACCCTGGTGGGCAGCCTGATCGCCATTCTGGCGGTATTCCTGTTCCTGCCCGACTGGCAGGGCCGGCGGCTGAACAAGGTGCTGGCCAACACCCTGGCCTGCGCCAGCGAGTACCTGCGCCAGATCATGCAGCAGTACGCCCACGGCAAGCGCGACGACCTGGCCTACCGCCTGGCCCGGCGCAACGCCCACAACGCCGACGCGGCGCTGTCCACCACCCTGGCCAACATGCTCATGGAGCCGGGGCACTTCCGTAAGGAGGCCGATGTGGGCTTCCGCTTCCTGGTGCTGTCGCACACCCTGCTCAGCTACCTGTCCGGATTGGGCGCGCACCGCGACACGGCATTGCCGGCCGAGGTGCATGAACAGTTGATTGATGGCGCCGGGCGTACCCTGGCCAGCAGCTTGGACGAGTTGGCCAATGGCTTGGCGGCGCGGCTGCCGGTGGCCATTCACAGTGATGCCGAGGAGGCGCTGGCCAATGCCCTGGAGCAAATGCCCGAAGAGCTTGATGAGCATCAGCGGCTGGTGCAGACCCAGCTGGCGCTGATTTGCCGGCAACTGGGCCCGCTGCGCACCCTGGCCGGGCATTTGATCAAGGAAGGCCAGCCGGGCTGAAGGGTTCTGGGAGCGATTGCCCGACTAAAATCTAAGAGCCTGCACGCATTCTGTGGGAAGCGGCCTTGTGTCGCGATGGGGCGCGAAGCGGCCCCAAGGCCTCAGCCTCATGCAAAATTGCCGGGGCTGCTGCGCAGCCCATCTCGACCGGACGGCGCCCCGGCAAGGCCGCTTCCCACAAGAATCGAGTCGGCTTTTAAAAATTGAGCAAGTCAGTTGCTCCTACAAGGATCGCGTTGGAGCAGGTCGTCAGAACCCATGCTGGCGCAACAACCGCTCATAGCTGCCATCAGCCTTCATCGCCGCAATGGCCTTCTCGAACCGCGCCACGATCTGCCCATGCTCCGGGTGCTTGAGGCTGACCAGAATGTGCAGGCTGTTCTCCCCCAGCGGCCGCTCGACGAAGGTGATCGAGTCACGCACCGCCTGCGGCTCGCGCTGCAGGTTGTAACGGGCCACGTACTCGTCCTCCACCGCCAGGTTGACCCTGCCTGCCGCCAGCATGCGCACGGCCGATGAAAAGTTGCGCACCACCACCTTGTTCAGCCGCGGGTCGCTGTCGAACACCGGTGAATAGGCGTAGTCGCGCACCACGGCGATGCTGTAGGGGTAGAGATCGGCCTGGCGCCGGTAGCTGAAGGCCTGGCCCTGGCGCTTGAGCAGGCGGATGCGGTTGGTCAGGTAAGTGCCGGAGAACTGGCCGATACGCTCGCGCTCGGCGTTGTACCAAGCGTTCACCAGCACGTCGTAGCGCCCCTCGCCGATGCCCATCAGCGCCCGCGCCCAGGGCACCTCCTCGAACACCGTGGTGAAGCCCGCGCGGTTCAGCGCGGTAGTGACCAGGCTGGTAGCCAGGCCGCCGCCGGGCATGCTGCTGTCGGTGAACGGCGGCCAACTGTCGGCCACCAGGCGCAAGCGCTCCTGGCCAAAAGCCGGCAGCGTACACAACACGCCCAGTATTCCAAGAACGCAAAGCAGTGGCCGCATGCTCAAGTCCCTTTGCAGTTGGGGAGCCCACGCTGAAGTCTGGCGATCTTTACCCGTAACGCGCCTTGCAGATTACACAAGCCGCCTGCCGGCCACAGCGGGCAATCATGTCATTTAGCCTCTATTTTGGCCGTATGGATTGGCGCTCGTGCTCGGCGGCGGGATTTGCGATCATCCACGGCCCAGCCCCCCGGAGCCCGCCATGACCCTCGAATGGATTTGCAAGCACCATACCGACCTCGACAAAGATCAGCTGTACGCCATCCTGCAACTGCGCACCGAGGTGTTCGTGGTCGAGCAGCGCTGCGCCTACCAGGAGGTCGACGGGCAGGACCTGGTGGGTGACACCCTGCACCTGATGGGCTGGCAGGACGGCAAGCTGGTGGCCTACCTGCGCCTGCTAGACCCGCAGTCGCAAGGCGGTGATGTGGTGATCGGCCGGGTGGTGACCTCACCTGCGGCACGTGGCGCTGGCCTGGGCCACACCTTGCTGCTCAAGGGACTGGAGTGCGCCGCACACTGTTGGGCGGGCACGCCGGTGTACCTGTCGGCGCAGGCGCACTTGCAGGGGTATTACGCCAGGCACGGGTTCGTTGCGGTGGGCGAGCAATACCTGGAGGACGATATTCCGCACATCGGCATGCGCAAGGCCTGAGCGAGACACCTTTCCAGTAGGAGCGGCCTTGTGTCGCGATGGGCCGCGTAGCGGCCCCAAGGTCTCAGCCTCATGCAGAATTGCCGGGGCTGCTGCGCAGCCCATCGCGACACAAGGCCGCTCCTACAGAGGGCGTGTTCAGCCTTCTTACGGGTACCCCAGCACCTCGCGCAACTGGCGCAGGTTGCGGGTGATCCACTGCTTGTCGATCGCCCCCCAGTCGCGAATGCGGTAGCTGCCGGCATGGTTGCGCGCGCCGGCCTGTTGTTCGAACTCACAAACAATATCCAGGTCGGCCAGGGCGGCGATGGTGTCCTGGGCGGTGCGCCGGGGCATGCCGGTGGCCTCCATCAGCGCCGGCACGCTGGCGGCGGTCTGGCTGTCGATCAGCCAGGCCACGTACAGGCGACGGTAAAAGCTGCTGCGGGTCTTGCTCACTTCCGTGGTCATGGGGTGCTTGTCCCTCAGGTGTTGCCCGGCAGCTCCCGATAGGTCAGGTAGACGCGCAGGTCGAATTCCAGTTGATGGTAGTCCGGCTCCATGTGCTGGCAGAGCTGGTAGAACGCCTTGTTGTGGTCACGCTCGCGCAGGTGCGCCAGCTCGTGCACCACGATCATGCGCAAGAACTGCGGCGCCGCCTCCTTGAACAGCGAGGCGATGCGGATTTCCTTCTTGGCCTTGAGCTTGCCGCCCTGCACCCGCGACACCGCGGTATTGAGCCCCAACGCACGGTGGGTGAGGTCCAGGCGGTTGTCGAACAACACCTTGTCCAGCGGTGGAGCGCTGCGCAGGAACGACTGCTTGAGGTCCTGGGCGTATGCATACAGCGCCTTGTCGTTCTGCACCCCGTGGCGCTCGGGGTAGCGCTGCTGCAGGTAGGCACCCAGGCGGTCGCTGGCGATCATCTGGCGCACCTGTTCCTGAAGGTGTGGCGGGTAGGCTTGCAGGTAACGTAAAGCAGTCATGGCTGGCGCATCGGCACGAGGATGCGCGAGTTTAGCCAATCATGCGCCCCAGGGGAAAACTGCCGGAAAGTCGCCGGCATCCACAGCGGTCATCGGGCGCGCCACCAGGAACCCTTGTACGTAGGCGCAACCGGCAGCCTTGAGCCATTCGGCCTGGGCCTTAGTCTCGACGCCCTCGGCGATGACAGTGATGTCGTAGGCCGCGCACAGGGCGATCACGCTGCGCACCAAGGCTATGTCGGGCGCCGACTCCGGCAGCCGCGCCACCAGGTGGCGGTCGAGTTTCAGCGTGTCGATGGGCAAATCGCGCAGCATGCGCAGCGAGCAGTCGCCGGCGCCGAAGTCGTCCAGCGCCACGCGGATGCCCAGCTCGCGCAGGCGGTTGACCTGCTTCACCGCCGCATCGATGTTGTACATCAGCGAGGTTTCCGCCACCTCCACTTCCAGCTGGTGGCCCTGCAGGCCGTATTCCTCGATGACCCGCGCCAGTTCGTCGGCCAGCCCCGGCATGGCGAACTGCGCGCGGCTCAGGCTGATGCCCAGCACCAGCTCGGGGCCAAAGCGCGCGCCCCAGCCACGGCGCTGGTCGGCGCCCTTGCGGTAGATCCAGCTGGCCAGGCGATTGATCAGCCGGGCCTCTTCCAGCAGCGGGATGAACAGCCCCGGCGGCACGTCGCCGACACTGGGGTGCTTCCAGCGCAGCAGCGCCTCGAAGCCGCGCAGGCGGCCGTCGGCAAACGCCACCTGCGGCTGGTAGACCAGGGTGAAATCGTTCTGCTCGATGGCGGCGCGCACGCTGTCTTCAAGCATCAGCCGCGAACGGGCGCGGCCGTTGAGTTCCTCGTCGTAGAAGCGGTACTGCTGGCGCCCGGCCTGCTTGGCCGCATACATCGCCGCATCCGCCGCGCGCAGCAGGCCTTCGACGTTGGCGCCGCAATCCGGGTAGGTGGCAATGCCGATGCTCACCCCCAGGCTGACCTCCAGCCCGTCCACTTCCTTGAACCCCGACATGCGCTCGAGCAACTGCTCGGCGAAGCGCCCGGCCTGCTCGGGGTACGGCAGGCCATCGAACAGCGCGGTGAACTCGTCACCGCCCATGCGCGCCAGCAGCGCGGCGCTACCCAGGCAATCCTTGAGCTGCTCGGCAACCCAGCGCAGCACCTGATCGCCGGCCTCGTGGCCGAGCAGGTCGTTGATCCGCTTGAAGCCGTCCAGGTCCATGTACATCAGGGCCTTGGCCTTGCCCGAGCGCTCGTTGCGCAGCAGCGCACTCTCGGCGGTCTGGTAGAAGCCGCGGCGGTTGAGCAGGCCGGTCAGCGGGTCAGTTACCGCCTGGTACTCCAGCTGTTGATGCAGGCTGCGCACCACCGACATGTCCAGCACCGTCACCACCATGGCCTTCTGCTCGGCCGGCAGCGGCGCACAAGACAGCGCCACCGGCACCAGTTGGCCGTGCAGGGTACGCAGCTGGGCATCGTGCACGCGGAAGATCTGCCGCCCCAGGTAGGCCTGGTAGAAGTCCGATTCGCGCCACAGGCTGGCGCAGGGCAGCTGGATCAGGTCCAGCACGTGGGCGCCCTGCAACTTGTCCACAGGGGTTTCCAGCAGCCGCGAGATGGCCGGGTTGGCGAAGCCGATGGTGCCCGACTCGTCCACCACCAGGATGCCTTCGGCGGCGTTCTCCAGAATGGAGGCGTTGAAGGCCCGCGCCGACTCAAGCTCGCGGGTCAGGCGCTGGAGCATGCGCCGGTTGTGCTGCTGCTCCAGCAGCGCCTGTACCTTGGGTTTGAGAATCTGCGGGTCGAAGGGCTTGAACAGGTAGTCCACCGCGCCACTGGCATAGCCCTTGAGCACCGCGGCTTCGGATTGTTCGTTGGCGGTAAGAAAGATGATCGGGGTCAGCCGCGTACGCTGGCTGCCGCGCATCAGCCGGGCCACCTCGAAGCCGTCCATCTCGGGCATCTGCACGTCGAGCAGGACCAGGTCCACCTCATGCTCCAGCAGGGTGCTCAGGGCTTCCATGCCGGAACTTGCGGTCAGCACCTGCCAATCCTGGCGCGACAGCAAAGCCCGCATGCTGATGAGGTTTTCCGGATAGTCGTCTACTACCAGTAGGGTCGACCGGTTGTCCGGCTGTTGTGTATGAGCGACATCCATGCTGCTTCTCTTGTAGGACCGACAGCTACATCCGATTGGATCCGATAGTTACTCTAGTCAGGGCGCCCGAAGACGCAACGATCAACCGATGGCTATACGCCATGAATCTGATGTTAGCCGACTAACGGTAAACGCGCCGTGCAAGTTGTCCTGCCCGGCGAGCGGGCACAAAAAAACCCGCATCTCTGCGGGTTTCTTTGTGCAACGGTGCCGGGGTCAGTTGACCTTGGCAGCCAGTTCGCCTTTCAGGTAGCGCTGGAACATGCCTTCCAGGGAGATCGGCTTGATCTTCGAGGCGTTGCCGGCGGTGCCGAAGGCTTCGTAGCGGGCGATGCACACGTCGCGCATGGCCTTGACGGTTTCACCGAAGAACTTGCGCGGGTCGAACTCGCTCGGGTTCTGCGCCATCAGGCGACGCATGGCACCGGTGGAAGCCAGGCGCAGGTCGGTGTCGATGTTGACCTTGCGCACGCCGTGCTTGATGCCTTCGACGATTTCTTCAACCGGTACGCCGTAGGTTTCTTTGATGTCAGCGCGGTGGTGGTTGGG
>NZ_JBJDNC010000020.1:0-118851 GCF_044900265.1 Pseudomonas sp. NPDC089406
TGGTAGTGTGGGGTTTCCCCATGTGAGAGTAGGTCATCGTCAAGATTCATTTCGCAAAACCCCTATCTGCGCATGCAGGTAGGGGTTTTGTCTTTGTGCCCCGAAAAACCCGGAGCCCTGCGTGGGAGCGGGCTTGCCCCGCGATGCGGCCCGCCCAGGCAACGCACATACCTGCCAAGGCCCTATCGCCGGCAAGCCGGCTCCTACAGATCGCGCGCCAGTTCTGCCAGGTGCGCTGTCGCTTCCTCGCTCTTGAGCACCAGCACATCGCCTTCCAGTGAGTCGAGCACTACCTCCGAGGTATTACCTATCAAGGCGCCGGAAATTCCGGTACGAGCCACTGTGCCGATTATCGTGACCACTGCATCGAGTTTCTTTTCGGTATGTGGAATCAAAACATCAGCGGGCCCTTCGGCGACATGCAGCCGGTCCTCACTGATATCGAACTCAGCCTGAAACGCACTGCAGGCTTCTCGATAGCGCTTCTCGATCGTCTCACTGAGCTGGTACACAGGGTCCGATGCCGCAAGCATGGGGGAGGGGTGGGCACTGATGACGTGCAGTTCAGCCTTGGCCAGCCCGGCAATGTCATAGCCATGGTCGATGATGCTGGCATGCAGGCGCCGGTGGTCCTCGTCCTGATTGCCCACGTCTACTGCCGCCAGGATGACACCTTCAGTCCAAGGGCGTTCGCTCTTGACCATCAGCACCGCACAGGGGCATTCACGCAACAGCTTCCAGTCACTGGGCGTCAGCAATGCCTTGCGCAACGGGTTGTCCGGCCGGTGTTCCTTGATGACCAGCTCGCAGCCCTCAGCCTGCTGCACGTAAATAATCGACTTGTGCAGGCTCTCCTTCCATTTCTGCTCATGGGTGACATTGTCATACCCATCATCATGCAGCTGGCTGCTCAACAGGCTGAGCAGCGCGCTGTGGTCCTGCTTCTTGTCACACATCAGCAAGTGCAGGCGTGCGCCCGTCACCCCGGCAATCAGCTTGGCGCGGGTCAGTGCACGGCTGTGGGCGTGTTCAGGGTCGAGGACAACGAGGATGCTGCGAACGGCTTGCATGGGGGGGAGCTCCCTTCAGAATGGTGACCAATGCCTGACTATAGTCGGCGCGCTTCAGGTCGCCGCTTGACGTGCATCAAGCATAGCCACTGGCACTGGCCGTCGCCCCCGGTATAATCGCGGGCTTTGTCTTTGCCCTGTGCGATTGTGAGTGCCATGTCCCTGATTCCCGAAATCGAAGCCTTCCTCGGCTGCCGCACCCCGGATGCCTGGATCGAAGCGGCGCTCGCCGACCAGCAAACCCTGCTCATCGACCACAAAAATTGCGAGTTCAAAGCCGCCAGCACGGCCCTGAGCCTGATTGCCAAGTACAACTCGCACCCGGAATTGATCCACATGATGTCGCGCCTGGCCCGTGAGGAACTGGTGCATCACGAGCAGGTGCTGCGCTTGATGAAGCGTCGCGGCGTGCCGCTGCGGCCAGTGTCGGCAGGGCGCTATGCCTCGGGCCTGCGTCGCCTGGTACGCGCTCACGAGCCGGTCAAGCTGGTCGATACGCTGGTGGTAGGGGCGTTCATCGAGGCGCGTAGCTGCGAGCGCTTCGCGGCCATTGCACCGCACCTGGATGAAGAGCTCGGCAAATTCTACAACGGCCTGCTCAAGAGCGAGGCGCGTCATTATCAGGGTTATCTGAAACTGGCTCACCAGTATGGCGATGCCGACGACATCGCCCGTGTTGTGGAACGGGTGCGCGAGGCAGAGGCCGAGCTGATCCTGTCACCCGACCAGGAGATGCGCTTTCACAGCGGCATCCCCATGGCTCTGGCTGCCTGAGGGCTGGTTACTGACGGCGCCCCAGCAGTAGGCCCACCACCAGGCCGAAACCGGCTGAAATAGCCACCGTCTGCCACGGATGACCACCGATGTACTCATGGGTTGCATCCACAACCGGCTGCGCCCGCTGCCCAAGGCGACTGGTGGCCTGGCGCGCCTGGCGCAGCTTCAGGCCCAGTTGCGCGCGCAGGCTGTCGGCTTCCTCGCCGACCAGTGCAGCGCTGTCGCTGAGCAGTTTTTCCGACTCTTCGATCAATGCCTGAAGCTCGCTGAACACCTGATCCTTGATCTGGTCATTGTCGGCTTGCGCGGCGGTTTTCCTGGCCATGTACACATCCTCGTGAGGGGTTGGGGTTGAACAGTGGATGCCGCTGCGTCCGGAAAGTTGCAGCGGCTTACCGACGCCCGGCCGCTACAGTGTAAGATAGCGGCCATTTTTACTGCGGCAGGAACTACCCATGAGTTTCAATCTGGCCAACATGAGCTTTCAGGAACGGGCGCAGATCGAGGCAGAGAAGGCCCGGTTGTTCGACTACTGGCAGAACAACCTGGGCAAGGCCAAGGGCGAAGCGGGCCGGCTGATCGCCGAAAAGCCGCGGCGCAAGGGCAAGTGGGCGGAGTGGGTACGCGCCGAGCTCGACGGCATGTCGCCACCTGAGTTCACCAGCCTGGTGCGCAGCGAAGTCAACAAGATGATGGCAGCGGCCAACGCCGGCCGTTGAGTCAACCGCCCGCGGCATCCGGCAGGTCGAGCCTGCCTTCATCAGTGAAACGCACCGTCCCCAGCGGGCCGCCCGCCAGCTTGCCACGCAGCACGTAGGGCAGCCCCTGCAGCGACTCCACCTGGCTCAGGCCATAAGCCTGACGCAGAAAGGCGAAGGCGGTGATGCTCACCGGTACCACGATCACCTGCTCGCCGTAGCGGCCGATATGCCCATGCTGGTCGCTGACACCCGCAGCCAGCGGCTGGCCGTTGACCTCCAGGTTCAGGGCAATGCCGTTGAAGTCCACCGGCGTTTCGTTAGGGTTCTGCACGCGGATCTTCACCGCCATGCGCAGCTCCAGGTCCTGCCCGGGCAAGGGGTCTATACCGATCACGCTGATGTTCAACGGGTCACGCCCCTGAAACAGCGCGCAGCCGCTAAACCCCAGGCTCAACAACACAATCAAGCACCATCGGCCAATCATCGCGCCCCCAAATCCAGATACGCCCCCTGTAGGAGCCGGCTTGCCGGCGATAGGGCCCTCACAGCCCTACCATACCTCAAGCAAAAACCGCCACCAAATCCTCCACGAAGGCCACCAGTGCTTCTTCCGGCACTTGTCCGCGATGCCGCGCCAAAGTGAACGGCACCACAAAGTCCAGCCCAGGTTCCAGCGCCCGCAGCAGGCCCTGCGCTTCCCACGGCTCGGCACAATGGCAGGGCAGGTAACCGATATGCCTTCCTGACAGGATGAACGTCAACGCACTGTCGATCTGCTCTGCCACGGCCATGCTGTGCAGGCTGCGAAACGGCTCGCCCTGTTTCAGAAAACGGTAGGGGTGATGCACCTGGTCGGCCTCCAGCAACTGCTCGCGGGTTGGCTGCGCCACCTCGAACAGTGCGTGCCCCTTGCCGCAATACAGCCGTTGGCGCTCCTCGAACAACGGCTGGTAGTCGAACGCCGCCTGGCTGCCAGAAAAGTAGCTGATGGCGCAATCCAGCCGCTGCTCCAGCAGCAAGCGCTCAAGCTCCGCCGGTGGCGCGCTGGTCAGTTCGAGCTGCACGGCTTCATCACGCTGACGAAAACGCGCGATGGCCTGTGCGATGCGCAGGCTAACGGCCGCATCCTGATTCTCTGCAAGCCCGATGCGCAGCGTGCCGAGCAAGCGCCCGGCCACGCCATTGGCCTGCTGGCGAAACTGCTCGATCTGCAACAGCAGCCCACGGGTCGCCTGCAGCAGCAGCTCGCCCTTGTCGGTCAGGCGAAAGCCGCGCTTGCCACGGCTGCACAGCCGGTAACCCAGGCGCGTCTCCAGCTTGGCCATCTGCTGGCTGATGCTCGGCTGGCTGAGCCCCAGCACCCCCTGGGCGGCACTGAAGCCGCCGGCCTCGGCTACAGTGACGAACAGCCGCAGCAGGTGCAGGTCGAGGTCGTGGAGTTGCCCAAGCATCACATTGCTCCTGGTGAATGTCAGCTTTGTACAGTTGCCATTTTTGCAATGTAACCCGACAGGCATGCTGGCGGCATCCACCCACTCGCCGAGGTGCCCGCCATGCGTCGAACGTTGTGTTTGCTGTCGCTGTTGATCGCCCTGCCGCTGCAGGCCGAAGAAAAAGTCGTCAACCTGTACAGCTGGGCCGACTACGTCGCCCCGCAAACCCTGAAGCGCTTTGAAGAGGAAACCGGCTACAAGGTCCGCTACGACACCTTCGACACCACCGAAGTGCTGGAAACCAAACTGCTCACCGGTGCCAGCGGCTACGACGTGGTGGTGCCCTCGGCCACGGTGCTGGCCCGCGCGCTGAAAGCTGGTGCCCTGCAGCCGCTGGACGCCCAGGCCATGCCCGGCTACGCCAACCTCGACAAGGACCTGCTGGCCAAGCTGGCCGAAGCCGACCCCGGCAATCGCCACGCCGTGCCTTACACTTGGGGCACCCTGGGCCTGGGCGTCAACGTCGAAGCCGTGCGCAAGCGCCTGGGGGATGTGCCGCTGGACAGCCTCGACCTGCTGTTCAAGCCCGAGTACGCCAGCCGCCTGAAGGATTGCGGCATTGCCATGCCCGACTCCCCCCAAGAGGTGATCGGCCTCACCCTCAACTACCTGGGCAAGGACCCGTACAGCCAGAACAAGGCCGACCTCGACGCCGCGCAACAGCTGCTGCAGCAGCTGCAACCCTCGGTCAGCTACGTGGCCAACGGCCGCCAGATCAACGACCTGGCCAACGGCAGCGTGTGCCTGGCACTCACCTACAACGGCGACGCCGCCATGGCCGCCGAGCAGGCGCGCCGCGCGAGTAAGCCGTTCGAGCTGATCTACCGCATCCCCCGCGAGGGCACCCTGGTGTGGCAGGACAACCTGGTGATCCCCAAGGGCGCCCCACACCCCGAAGCCGCGCGCGCGTTCATCGCCTTCATGTTGCGCCCGGAGTCGGTGGCCGCGCTCACCAACACCCTGTACTTCGCCAATGCCAACCAGGCCGCCACGCCGCTGGTGGACGAGGCGATCCGCAACGACCCGGACATCTACCCACCTGCCGAGGTGCGCCAGCGCCTGTTCGCCGACCGCAGCATGGCGCTGGCCGACCTGCGCCAGCGCAACCGCCTGTGGACCGCCTTCCGTAGCCGCCAATAAGAAAAGGAACACACCGTGGAACTCGCCCAGGACAACGACCAGGCCATCACCCGTGACAGCCTCTACGGCACCGCCGCCGAAAGCACCTACGCCGGCATCACCAGTTTTTCCCGGCGCCGCTACAGCCGCGACCTGCGTGGCGTCGATGTGGTGGTCAGCGGTGTGCCATTCGACACCGCCACCAGCAACCGCCCCGGCGCGCGCTTCGGCCCGCGGGCGATCCGCGCCGCTTCGGTGCAACAGGCCTGGGCCCGGCACTGGCCGTGGGCGTTCGATCCGTTCGACCACCTGGCGGTGATCGACTACGGCGACTGCGCTTTCGACAGCGGCACCCCCGAGTCGGTACCCGGCAGCATCCAGGCCCACGCCGAGCGCATCCTCGATGCCGGCTGCGCCATGCTCACCCTCGGTGGCGACCACTTCATCAGCTACCCGCTGCTCAAGGCCCATGCCCGCCGCCATGGCCCCCTGGCGCTGATTCACTTCGACGCCCACAGTGACACCTGGCCGGACGAGGAGGGGCGTATCGACCACGGCACCATGTTCTGGCACGCCGCCCGCGAAGGCCTGGTGGACCCGTCACGCTCGGTGCAGGTGGGCCTGCGTACCACCAACGACGACAGCCAGGGCTTCGCCATCCTCGACGCCCGCCAGGTACACCGCCAGGGCACCGAGGCCATCGTCGCGGCAATTCGCCAGCGCGTTGGCGATACCCCGGTGTACCTGACGTTCGACATCGACTGCCTGGACCCGGCCTACGCCCCCGGCACCGGCACCCCGGTATGCGGCGGCCTGAGCACTGTGCAGGCGCTGGAGATCCTCGGCGGCCTGCGCGGTATCAACCTGGTGGGGATGGACCTGGTGGAGGTGGCCCCGGCCTACGACCATGCCGATATCACCGCCCTGGCCGGCGCCACCCTGGCCATGGAAATGCTTTGCCTGTACGCCGCCCGGCACAAGGTAGACCCGGCTTGAGTTCACTTTGTAGGAGCCGGCTTGCCGGCGATGGCGTCGGGCCTGCAGCCGATGATACGTGGCCAATGACCCTATCGCCGGCAAGCCGGCTCCTACAACAAAAGCTGATTTGCCGGCGATCAGTTGCCCCACTGAAACATCAGGAAAGCATTCACACTTTTGCATCGAACCCTGCGCGCCGTAGGCTATCCAACGCCAAGGCGCGCCTTTTCGTACAGGAGGTGAAGCATGAATCCTACATTGCCAACCCTGGCGCTCGGCCTGCTGCTGAGCCTGCCCCTGCACGCCGCGCCTGAGGCGCCACCCCCGTTGCTGGCCGCCAGCGACAGCAACAACCCCTACAACAGCCCGATCCAGCGCGCCAACCCCAACAGCCGCCAGGGCAGCGTGCCCGCCACGCCGCCGGTGCGCGGCCCGTCCACCCAGCCCAACCCGCGCCCGCCGACCCTCGACAACCGCGGTATCGGCAATGGCGACAACCTGCGCCGCCAGCAGCAAACCCCCAACCTGGAACCCACCCGGCCGCCACGCGATTCACAGCGCGTGCCTTGAGCCCTTCGAAGGAACCGAGCATGACCCCACGCACCTGGTTGACCACCCTGGCCGCCGCCAGCCTGTTCCCCCTGCTGGCCCAGGCCGCCGCCGAGCAGCACTATCCCAGCGAAGAGGGCCAGTTGACCGTCAGCACCGTCGCCGACGGCCTGCGCAACCCCTGGGCGCTGGCCTTCCTGCCCGGGGGCAAGGATATGCTGGTCACCGAGCGCCCGGGCAACCTGCGCATCGTCAACGCCGAAGGCAAGGTCGGCCCGCCGCTGGCCGGGGTGCCCAAGGTATGGGCCGAAGGGCAGGGCGGCCTGCTCGATGTGGTGCTCTCGCCCGAGTTCGCCAAGGACCGCACGGTATATCTGTCCTATGCCGAAGAGGGCAGCGACGGCAAGGCCGGCACCGCCGTAGGCCGCGGCCAGCTGTCCCAGGACCAGGCACGCCTGGAAAACTTCACGGTGATCTTCCGCCAGCAACCCAAGCTGTCGGTGGGCAACCATTTCGGCTCGCGCCTGGTGTTCGACCGCAACGGCTACCTGTTCATCGCCCTGGGCGAAAACAACCAGCGCCCCACTGCGCAGGACCTGGACAAGCTACAGGGCAAGATCGTGCGCATTCTGCCCGACGGCGAAGTACCGAAGGACAACCCCTTCGTCGGCCGCGACAACGTGCGCCCGGAAATCTGGTCGTTCGGCCACCGCAACCAGCAGGGTGCGGCGCTCAACCCCTGGACCGGCAAGCTCTGGACCCACGAGCATGGCCCGCGCGGCGGCGACGAGATCAACATCCCCGAGCCCGGCAAGAACTACGGTTGGCCGATCGCCACCCATGGCATCAACTATTCGCTGCTGCCGATCCCCGAGGCCAAGGGCAAGCACGTCGACGGCATGGTCGACCCGCACCATGTCTGGGAGAAGTCGCCCGGCATCAGCGGCATGGCCTTCTATGACAACCCGACGTTCAAGGCCTGGGAGCACAACCTGTTCATCGGTGCGCTGGCAACCCAGGAGTTGATCCGCCTGCAACTGGATGGCGACAAGGTGGTGCACGAAGAACGCCTGCTCGGCGAGCTGAAAGCGCGCATCCGCGACGTACGGGTAGGGCCGGATGGCTACCTGTACGTACTGACCGACGCCAAGGACGGTGCGCTACTCAAGGTGGGCCTGCAGGAGGGCTAAAGCCTGCGCAGTACCTGTAGGAGCCGGCTTGCCGGCGATGAGGCCGGCACAGGCACCACGCGACACGGGCTTATTGCCGCCCCTGTGGGAGCGGGTTTACCCGCGAAGGGGCCGGCATTGTCGTACCATGGTGCCCCATGACCCCCGACTCCCTCTACCAGCAGGCTTTACGCGAACGCGGCTTCGCCCCCGACCCCGCCCAGGCCGCTGCCGTCAGTGCCCTGCAAGCCTGCTTCATCGCCCTGCAACAAGGCCGCCCCCCCCAGGGCCTGTACCTTTGGGGCCCGGTGGGCCGCGGCAAGACCTGGCTGATGGACCTGTTCCACCGCTGCCTGAGCGTTGCTGCCCGGCGCCAGCACTTTCACCACTTCATGGCCTGGGTCCACCAGCGCCTGTTCCAGCTCAACGGCACCGCCGACCCGCTCCAGGCCCTGGCCCGCGAGCTGGCCGGCGAAATCCGCGTGCTGTGTTTCGACGAACTGTTCGTCAGTGACATCGGCGACGCCATCATCCTCGGGCGCTTGTTTCAGGTGCTGTTCGATCAGGGCGTCGTCGTGGTTGCCACCTCCAACCAGCCGCCAGGCCAGCTCTACCTCGATGGCTTCAACCGTGAACGCTTCCTGCCGGCCATCGCCGCCATCGAGCGGCACATGAAGGTGCTGGCGGTGGCCGGCGAACAGGACCACCGCCTGCACCCCGGCGCAGCCCGCCAACGCTATTGGGTTGCGCAGCCTGAGGCGCTGGCAACGGTGTTCGATCAACTGAGCCCGCACGACCCAGGCAGCCAGCAGCCGTTGCAGGTAGGGCCGCGCCAGGTCCAGGTGGTGCGCCACAGCCCCCAGGCCCTGTGGTGCCGCTTCGCCGACCTGTGCGAGCAACCTTTGGCCGCGATGGACTTCATGGCCCTGTGTGACCGCTTCCCGGCCATTCTGGTGGGCGGCATCCCCGCGCTCAGCGGCGCGCAGCAGGCCGGGCGCATCGCCCGGGGTACCGAAGACGGTGCCGCGCGGGTGGTGGCGGGCGACCGCGAGCTGCCCACGCTGGCGCCCAAAGATGACAGCGTGCGCCGCTTCATCGCCCTGGTGGACGAATGCTACGACCGGCGGGTGGCGCTGTACCTGGAAGCCGAAGTAGCGCTGGATGCGCTCTACACTCAAGGGTATCTGGCGTTCCCGTACCAACGGACCCTGAGCCGGCTGCGGGAGATGCAACTGCAACGCTTCGCCTGAAGGAGGAGCCGACCATGGAGCCGCTGTCACATCACCTGCTGACCCAGGCCTGCAACAACGGCTGGGCCAACCACCGCCTGTACAAGGCCTGCCTGCAACTGACCCAGGACGAGTTCGTCGCCCCCCGTTGCAGCTTCTTCCCCTCGATCAAGGCCACCCTCAACCACCTGTTGACGGTGGACTGGTTCTACCTCGACGCGCTGGAGTGCGAGCAGCGCGGCGCAGCGCCCGATCCGGACGGCGAGCGCTTCTTCCAGCCTGAACAACCCTTTGCCACCTGCACCGACCTGCAAGCGCAGCAAGCCCAGGCAGACCAGCGCCTGATCGCCTATTGCCGGCAATTGCATGATGACCAACTGGCGCGCTACGTGAGTATCGTGCGCCCGGACCGGGTGCAGCGCGAGCAGCGCCTGCGCCTGCTGGCCCACCTGTTCGAGCACCAGACCCACCACCGCGGCCAGGTGCACGCGATGCTCAGCGACACGGCCGTACGGCCACCGCAACTGGATGAGTTCTTCTGTGAAGAGGAGGCCAGCCTGCGGGCCGATGATTTCGCCGAGCTGGGCTGGAGCGAGGAGCAGGTCTGGTGCTGAGCCCCATCGCAATATTTCAAGGGCTGGCGCGCCCCTTGTAGGAGCCGGCTTGCCGGCGATCACCGGCGTAGCCGGTGCCATGCATCGCGCCGCTTGCTTCGCGGGTAAACCCGCTCCCACAGGACCGCGGGAAGCCAGACGTGGCGCTGCACCTGTAGGAGCCGGCTTGCCGGCGATCACCGGCGTAGCCGGTGCCATCCGTCGCGTCGCCTGCATCGCGGGCAAGCCCGCTCCCACAGGATCGCATGAAGCCAGACGTGGCGCTGAACCTGTAGGAGCCGGCTTGCCGGCGATGAGGCCCATCCAGGCGATCGAGCAAGCCTTGCCGGCCCCATCGCCGGCAAGCCGGCTCCTACAAAGGCCAGTATCAGCGGTTCAACCAACCAATCAACGCCTGGTGAAACTTCGCCGGTTCTTCGATCTGCGGCGCATGCCCCAGCCCCTCGAAGGTCACCAGCTCCCCCTGCGGGATCATCTTCGCCACCTGCGGCCCCAGCACCTTGTATTTGCCGAGCGTGGCCTTGACCTCGGGCGGCGCGATATCGCTGCCGATCGCCGTGCTGTCCTGGTCACCCACCAGCAGCAGGGTCGGCATCTTCAGGTCCTTGAACTCGTGCACTACCGGCTGGGTGAAGATCATGTCGTAGATCAGCGCCGAGTTCCACGCCACAGCCTCGTGCCCCGGGCCCTTGTTCAACCCCACCAGCATCTGCACCCAGCGCTCGTATTCAGGCTTCCAGCGCCCGGCGTAATAGGTGTTGCGCTCGTAGTTGCGCACCCCGTCGGCGTCCAGCTTCAGCTCGCGTGCATACCACTGGTCCACGGTGCGGTAGGGCACGCCCAAGGCTTTCCAGTCTTCCAGGCCAATGGGGTTGACCATGGCCAGGCGCTCCACCTGCTGCGGGTACATCAGCGCGTAACGGGTGGCCAGCATGCCGCCGGTGGAGTGGCCCAGCACGACGCTTTTGTCGACCCCAAGCTTGGCCAGCAGCGCATGGGTGTTGTCGGCCAGTTGCTGGAAGCTGTACTGGTAGTGTGCCGGCTTGCTCGAGGTGCAAAAGCCCACCTGGTCCACGGCAATCACCCGGTAGCCCGCCTGGCTCAGGGCGTCGATGGTGGTTTCCCAGGTGCCGGCGCAGAAGTTCTTGCCATGCATCAGCACCACGTTGCGGCCATTGGCCTTGCCTTTGGCCGGCACGTCCATGTAGCCCATCTGCAGGGCCTGGCCCTGGGACTGGAAGTCGAAGTGCTTGAGTGGGTGGGGGTAGGCGAAGCCTTCGAGTTGCTTGCCGTAGGTGGGCGATTCGGCGGCGATGGCACTGCCTGCGGTCAGGCAGGCCAGGGCCAGGGCGGTTGCGCGCAGCATGGGGGCACTCCGTGTAGGGCCATGTAGGAAAAGGCGACTTTAACAGCCAGTAGAGCGTACCCCGCGTGAAAGGTGTTACCCGGTGTGAAACCAGCCCAGGGTAATCACCGCCAGCACCAGGTAGCGCGCGCCCTTGGCCAGGGTCACCAGCAGCAAGAAGCGCCAGAACGGTTCGCGCATGATCCCTGCGATCAGCGTCAGCGGGTCGCCGATCACCGGCATCCAGCTAAGCAGCAACGACCACTGCCCCCAGCGCTGGTAGCGCTGCTGCGCGCGCTCCAGCTGGCTGGCGCTGAACGGGAACCAGCGCCGCTCACGCAAATGCTCAATGGCCCGTCCCAGCAGCCAGTTGACCACCGAACCCAGCACATTGCCGAGGGTGGCCACCAGCAGCAAGGTGGCCCAGGCGTCAGGAGTGCGCAGCAGCAGGCCCACCAACACCGCCTCTGATTGCAGCGGCAGCAGGGTGGCGGCGCCGAAGGCGCTGAGAAACAGCGCCCACAGGCTTAGCATCAGTATTCGGCGACCACGGTGTCCTCACCGGCCTGGGTCACGCCGATGACCTGGTAGGCATCCTTGTGGTCGCCCATCTCCATGCCCGGCGAGCCCATGGGCATGCCCGGCACCGCCAGACCCTTGAGGTCGTCACGTTTGGCCAGCAGGCGTACCTGTTCGGCCGGCACATGGCCCTCGACGAACTTGCCATTGATCACGCCGGTGTGGCACGAAGCCAGGCGCGGCGCCACGCCCAGGCGCTGTTTGACTGCGCTCATGTTCGGCTCGACGTGGTCGTTGACCGTGAAACCGTTGTCGCCCAGGTGCTTGATCCACGCCTTGCAGCAGCCGCAGTTGGGGTCACGGTAGACGTCGATGGTCTCGCCCGCCTGGGCCAGGCCGGTGAAGGCCAGCAGGGCGAGGGTCAGCAAATGTTTGCGTTGCATGGTGAAGCTCCTGAAAAACAAAGATAGGGTTCATCGCCCCACAAGGGATCGCGAAACCTTCAAACCTGCGCTGTACCTGTAGGAGCCGGCTTGCCGGCGATGAGGCCGGTACAGCCAGCACAAGACTGTTGCGTCCACGGCGTTCGGCCTGCTACTTCAAAAACGCAGCCGCACGCCCGCCACCCAACGCACCTGCCCGCTATCCTCGCCATCCTCCCGGGCCTGGCCAGCGCGGCTGCCGTGCAAGCGGTTGAAACTGACCCCCACATAGGGCGCAAAACCACGGCTGACCTCATAGCGCAGGCGCAGCCCGAACTCGCTGTCGGCCAGCCCCGCCGCTTGCTCGCGGCCGGCATCGTCACGGCCAAAGAAGTTGGCTTCGACCTTAGGCTCCAGCACCCAGCGATTGGTCAGCAGGATAGCGTAAGCGGCCTCCAGGCGCAGCGCGGTCTGCTGTCGCTCGCCGGCATAGGCCGTGGCCGCAAGTTCCACGCCATACAGCGGCATACCCTGAATGCCGAAGGCGGCCCAGGTTTGGCCGCTGGCGGGCTTGAAGTCCTGGCGCACACCGGCCAGCACCTCCCACCATGGGCTGACGGCATGGCCCCACAGCGCCTGCACCTCGGCCTTGTGGGTCTTGCCCTGTTCCCGCTCGCCTTCGCTGCGCAGCCACAGGCGGTCGATATCGCCGCCCACCCAGGCGGTGGCATTCCAGTTCAGCGCGCCGCTGCCTTCGAAGCGCTGGTACTCCAGCTGGTCGATGATCACCGCCCAGTTGATCGCCCGGTCGTGCACCTGGTGGCCTGGCAACGGCGCGAAGGCGGCGCGGCGGTCGGCGTCGGTGATCGCCGGCAAGGGCGTGCGCGGTTGCTCGGGGGCTGCCGAGCCGTGGCTCATCACGCCATGGTCCATGGGCATGGCGCCGTGGTTCATGTGCTCCATGCCGGCTGCCAGGGCCCGCTCGCCGGCCAGCAATGCGCACAGCGCCACGCCCGTGGCCAGGCACCCGTGGTTGAGTTCATTCATCGACCCGTACCTCGCGGAACATACCGGTTTCCATGTGGTAGAGCAGGTGGCAGTGGTAGGCCCAGCGGCCCAGGGCATCGGCCGTCACGCGGTAGCTGCGGCGACTGCCGGGCGGCATGTCGAGGGTGTGCTTGCGCACCAGAAAACGCCCCTGTTGGTCTTCCAGGTCGCTCCACATCCCGTGCAGGTGGATGGGGTGGGCCATCATGGTGTCGTTGACCAGGGTGATGCGTACCCGCTCGCCGTATTTCAGGCGCAGCGGCTCGGCGTCACTGAACTTGATGCCGTCGAACGACCAGGCAAAGCGCTCCATGTGGCCAGTCAGGTGCAGCTCGATATCCCGCGACGGTTCGCGGCCATCCGGGTCGGGGTAGGGGCTGCGCAGGTCGGCGTAGGTCAGCACCCGGCGGCCGTTGTCGCGCAGGCCGATGCCGGGGTCGGCCAGGTTGGCGCGGGGCGCCATGACCTGCATGTCCACCAAAGGGTTGCCGGTTTCGCTGGCAGGGTGGGCCTGCATCGCAGCCATGGCAGCGTGGTCCATGCCAGCCATGCCGGCGTGCTGCATCTGGCCCATGCTGCCATGGCCCATGTCGGCCATGCTCAATACCGGCCGTGGGTCCGGCGCGGGCACCGCTGCCTGCAAGCCAGCGGCCCGGGCCAGGGTGCCACGGGCAAACCCGCTGCGGTCCATGCTCTGGGCGAACAGGGTGTAGGCGGGCAGCTCGCCCACGGTCACCAGCACGTCGTAGGTTTCGGCCACGGCGATGCGCAACTCGTCCACCGTCACCGGCACCACTGGCAGCCCGTCGGCAGCGATCACCGTCAGTTGCAGGCCCGGGATGCGGAAGTCGAAGTAGGTCATCGCCGAGGCGTTGATCAGGCGCAGGCGCACGGTCTCGCCCGGCTGGAACAGACAGGTGAAGTTGCCATCCGGCGGCTGGCCGTTGAGCAGGTAGGTGTAGGTGGCGGCGCTGATGTCGGCAAGGTCGGTGGGGTTCATGCGCATCCCGGCCCAGGCCATGCGTTCATCGAGCGTGTTGCCCAGGCCTTGGCTGGCGACGTCATCGATGAAGTCACCCAGCGTGCGCTTGTGGTAGTTGAAGGCATCGGGCTGCTTCTTCAGGGTGGCCAGCAGCGCCTGCGGCGCCTGGTCGGACCAGTCGCTGAACAGCAGCACATGGTCACGCTGGTAGCGGTGCGGCTCAGGTTCGCGGGGCTCGATGATGATGGCGCCATACACCCCGGCCTGTTCCTGCAACCCCGAGTGGCTGTGGTACCAGTAGGTGCCGCTCTGGCGCAGGGTGAAGCGATACAAGTAGTCGCTGCCCGGGGCGATACCGGCGAAGCTCAGGCCCGGCACGCCGTCCATGTTGGCCGGCAGCAGGATGCCGTGCCAGTGGATCGAGGTGTCCTGCGCCAGGCGGTTGCGCACCCGCAGGGTGACGCTATCGCCTTCGCGCCAGCGCAGCAGCGGGCCGGGCAGGCTGCCATTGATGGTCAGCGCGGTGCGTGGCTTGCCGGTGATGTTGACCGGGGTCTGGCCGATGGCCAGTTCGAAGTGCTGGCCGCGCAGATCGTGCAGCGGCACGCGGCCTTCGGCGGCGCTAGCCAGCGGGCGCCAGAGGCCCAGGCCGGCGAGGGCGCTGGCGGCGCCCAGGCCCTTGACGAAGGTGCGACGGGTTGGAGTAGGGCGCATGGCGTGTTCTTGATGGCAGGTTACCTTGATCGCGGGGCAAGCCCGCTCCCACGGCCCCGCGATGGGGCCTGCCACGATCTTGGCGGCCAGCCCCTGTCAGCCACCTGAAGCGCACATTACAGATCAGTCAGCCGGCGGCCTCGTTGTTGCCCAGGTCGCGCATCAGCAGCCCGAACTCCAATGGCACCTGCTCGGGGATCGGCAGATACACCACATGCCCGTCGCCCGGCGCCACCTCGATCGCCTGCTGCTGACGATCACACAGGCGGGCCAGGTCGAAGTGGTAATTGCCGTGCGGGGTCATCAGCTCCAGGTGGTCGCCGACGGCAAAGCGGTTCTTCACCTTCACCTCGGCCAGGCCGTTCAACCGCTCACCGGTCAGTTCACCGACGAACTGCTGGCGCTCCGACACCGAGTTGCCGCGCTGGTAGTTCTGGTACTCGTCATGCACGTGGCGGCGCAGAAAACCCTCGGTGTAGCCGCGTTGGGCGAGGGATTCGAGGTTGTCCATCAGCCCGCGGTCGAACGGCCGCCCGGCCGCTGCGTCGTCGATGGCCTTGCGGTACGACTGCACGGCGCGGGCGCAGTAGAAGTGCGACTTGGTGCGGCCCTCGATCTTCAGCGAGTGCACGCCCATGCGGCTCAGGCGCTCGACGTGCTGGATGGCGCGCAGGTCCTTGGCGTTCATGATGTAGGTGCCGTGCTCGTCTTCGAACGCCGGCATTTCCTCGCCTGGGCGGTTGCTTTCCTGCAGCAGGAACACCTGGTCGGTGGGCGCGCCGAGGCCCAGGGTCGGCTCGACCTCACGCACGATGTCGCCGGTGGCGTTCTCGCAGCCCGCAGTGGCCTGGTACTTCCAGCGGCAGGCGTTGGTGCAGCTGCCCTGGTTGGCGTCACGCTTGTTCAGGTAGCCCGACAACAGGCAGCGGCCCGAGTAGGCCATGCACAGCGCGCCGTGCACGAATACCTCCAGCTCCATGTCAGGTACGTGCTGGCGGATCTCTTCGATTTCCTCCAGCGACAGCTCCCGCGACAGGATCACCCGGGCCAGCCCCATGCGCTGCCAGAACTGCACGCTGGCCCAGTTCACCGTATTGGCCTGTACCGACAGGTGCACCGGCATCTGCGGGAAGTGCTCGCGCACCAGCATGATCAGCCCGGGGTCGGACATGATCAGCGCATCCGGGCCCATTTCGATCACTGGCGCTAGGTCCTTGAGGAAGGTCTTGAGCTTGGCGTTGTGCGGGGCGATGTTGACCACCACGTAGAAGCGCTTGCCGAGCGCATGGGCCTCGCCGATGCCTTCGGCCAGGGTGGCGTGGTCGAAGTCGTTGTTGCGCACCCGCAGGCTGTAGCGCGGCTGGCCGGCATACACCGCATCGGCGCCGTAGGCGAAGGCGTAGCGCATGGTCTTGAGGGTGCCGGCAGGGGCCAGCAGTTCGGGCGAGGCGGACGGGGTCATGGTGCGCACCAGGGGAGCAAAAGGCGCGGATGCTACGGTTTGCACCCGCTGCGGGCATTGACCTGGGTCAACGGCACTTTTGCCCGCGCCGCGAGCACTAAGCTGTTGAGCCCCCGAGGAATGCCCATGAACGAAACCGCTCTGCAGAACAAAGCCCTGACCGTGTTGCTGGCGCTGGTCACCATCGCCTTCATCTGGATTCTGCTGCCGTACTACGGCGCGATCTTCTGGGCGGTGATCCTGGCCATTTTGTTTGCGCCCCTGCAACGCCAGTTGCTGCTGCGCTTCGAGCGCCGGCGCAACCTGGCCACCGCCGCCACCCTGACCGTTTGCCTGCTGATCGCGGTGCTGCCGGTGATCGTCATCAGCGCCCTGCTGGTGCAGGAGGGCGCCACCCTGTACCAACGCATCGAAAGCGGCCAGCTGGACATCGCCGGCTACATCGAGCGCGGCAAGGACATGCTGCCTGGTTATGCCCAGCACGCCCTGGACCGCATGGGCATGGGCAACCTCGACGGCCTGCGCGACAAGATCACCAAGTGGGCCACCCAGGGCAGCCAGTTCCTTGCCGGGCAGGCCTTCAGCTTTGGCCAGGGTACCTTCGACTTCCTGGTGAGCTTCGGCATCATGCTCTACCTGCTGTACTTCTTCCTGCGCGAGGGCGCGGAGCTGGCGCGCAAGGTGCGCCAGGCGGTGCCGCTGCCCGAGCAGCAAAAGCGCCGCCTGCAACTGAAGTTCAAACGTGTGGTGCGTGCCACGGTCAAGGGCAACCTGTTGGTGGCCATCACCCAGGGGGCGTTGGGCGGGTTCATCTTCTGGGTGCTGGGCATCCCCAGTGCGCTGGTGTGGGCGGTGCTGATGGCGTTCCTGTCGCTGCTGCCGGCGGTGGGCGCGGGTATCGTCTGGGCGCCGGTGGCGGCGTACTTCCTGCTCACCGGGGCAACCTGGCAGGGCATCGTGCTGACTGCCTTCGGCGTACTGGTGATCGGCCTGGTAGACAACCTGCTGCGGCCGATCCTGGTGGGCAAGGACACCCGCATGCCCGACTACCTGATCCTGGTGTCGACCCTCGGCGGGCTGGCGGTGTTCGGCCTCAATGGCTTTGTGATCGGGCCGCTGATCGCGGCGCTGTTCATTTCCAGCTGGGCTATTTTCGCGGCGAACAAGCCCCAGGTGCAGCTGCCATGACTCATCCGCCCTCAGCCAGGCGCAGGCCGCGTGGGCCCGGCAGCACCAGGTTGCCGCTGCTGACCAGGTGGAAGCGCTCAAGCCCAGGCACCACGGCATTGACCAGGCTGATGCCCTGGGCCCCGCGAAACACCTCGCACAGGCCCACCTGATGGCCATGCCGGTGCAAGTCCTCCACCAGCATTTGCAGTTGCCGGGCGACGGTTTGGGCGGGGGGCGGTTCTGCCAGGGAGCAGTAGCGGCTGTTGCCAAGCAGGGCGGCAATATCGCGCCGCTGGCAGCGTTGCAGTTTCGGCCATGCCGCCAGCGCGCCCGCAGCCTGTTGCAGCTGATGCGTGGCTTGCGGCAGGCGGCTGTTGAGCTGCAGTTGCACCAACTCGCTCACGGCCCGGCGTATGCCGAGCCAGGGGTCCAGAGACGCGCCGCAGCCGACCACGCTGGCCTGCAAGGGCGAGGCCGGTTGCAGGCACAGGGCCAGGAAGCTGCGGCTGGCGAACTCGTTGCTGATGTCCAGCACGGCGATGGGGCTGTGCAAGCACCGCTCGGCCTCGTCCCAGCGGTTTGCCAGCGGCGTGCCGGCAGACGGGCGCAGCATCTGTAGCAAGGGTTCGCCGGTCTGGTAATAGAAGTGCCGCAGCATGAAAAGGGACAGTGCATCACGCTCGATGAGCTGGTTCAGGGCATGCAGCAACGCTTCGTCGCGGCTGGCACCAATGGCTGCGCCATCGTTACTGCTGTAACGCCGCAGGCCGCGGTGGTCGAAGTCATCACCTGGCAGGGCCTGGTCGGCGTAATCGGGCAGGGTGACGCCGATCGGGTAGTCGAACAGCGGCCTGGCCTGCAGGTCGGTATAGCGCTGGCAAGCCAGGTAGCGGCCAGATTGTGCCAGCAGCCAGGGGCGCAGGAAGTCATCCTGCAGGTATGCCTGGTCGGCCAGGCTATTGCAGTCACGCAAGTGCAACTGACGCGGCTGGTGCTCGTCGAGGTAATGCTCCAGTGCCTCGAAGCGTGCGCCCACGCGGGCCTCCTCGAGCATGCCTTTGCCGCTGCCATGTGCAGTCCTGCCGCTTGCCCTGTCGTTCAGGCGCACCAGCACCGAACCGAGCCCCTCGCCAAGCTGCGTTTCTTCAAGGTGCAAGCCAAGGGCTGCCAGTTGTACCTCGGCCCGTGCCATGGCTACGCCCAGGCTGTATTCGCGTTCGGCAGGCCGGTTCATGGGTGCTCTTCATTCAGGTGAGGCATGGGGCGGACCAGTTGGTAGAACTGAAAAAGCTGCAAGGTGCCGGGCACATTGGCCAGGCTGCCGATGACTTGCAGGCCTAGCTGCTGCGCCTGCAGCCCCACTTCGAACAGCACGCTGGATTGGCCGAACACCAGCGCCATGCCACCGGGGCGCAGCAAGCCGGTGAGTTGCTCGAACAACGCGATGGCGGCGCTGCGCGTCATCATTTCGGCGTTGAGAAAGCGCAGGATCAACACATCGCAACCACCTGCCGGGACCGCCGGTGCATGGGCGTCGGCGACTGCAAAGCTCAGGTTAGGTAGCCGATGATTGGCTGTCGCATGGGTAATCATCGCCAAGGAGCGATCCGCCCCGATGCAACGACTGGCGGGGAAGGCTTTTGCCAGCGAGGCGATGAAGGTGCCGGTGGAGCAAGCCGGGTCATGGATGACGGCGCCGGCAGGCAGGCGGCCTGCAAGTGCCTCGCGGCTGGCGTCACGAAAGTGCTGTTCCTGGTGGTCCAACTGCTCGGCGATGTCTTGTGGCGTATCCCAGAAGCTGGGCGGGGCGATCTGCTCCCGGCATTGATGGTCCAGTTCGGGGAATGGGAAGTGGATCCTGTGGCTGGCGCAGGCAAGCGCTTGCCGAAACACTAGCTCGTGCTGTTGATTGACCAACGGCTGGTATTGGCAATGCCAGCCGTGTTCGCCCCAGTGTGCGTGCAGCAAGGGGCCCAGCAACATGTCGGGTGTCAGGCGGCTATCCAGTTGGCCGTCGGCGTCGGGTTGTCTGCGCCCCAGGTATTCGACACTGGCGATGCGCAGTAGAAACAGGTTGTTCAGCAACGGGCCAATTGGCGTGTGCAGCCGGGCTATCGCGGTGGTTGCGTTTGGCCGTTTGGCGGGTAATGCAAGCACACGGGCCAGGTGGCTGGCCTGTGCTTCTAGCCGTTCATGGTCGATGGGGGTTGGGTCTTCAGCTGGCATGGGCGCTCCCGAGCGCAAGGTGGCCTTTCGGCACACCTTGCGCAACACGTTACTCGTCGTTCAGTTGCTGCTTCTCGTGCTCAGCCAGGTGCTGTGCATCGATCTGCTCGGGTTGAGTCTGGGTAGGCGCCTGAGTGACGGCTTCGGATTGCTCATCGGTGTGGGAGTTGAATTTGTAGCCCATGTAGATACCCATCTTGTTACTCCGTTCATGTCGTGGTGCAACGACCATTTCGTTGCCGCTGAAATTCTTGCGCAAGCGCGTTGGCGGTTTAAACGGGAGTGGTTTCCCTCTGCCTGGCCGGCAGAAGCAAACGTGGATGGGAAGGGGCGGCGTACAGGCTGGGGGGCGAGTTGTGGGGGAGGGTTCAGGCGTGGTGGCATGTAACCGCCAAGGCGGCAATTGCTGGTGAAATTAATGCTGAAAAAATGGACTTTCGACGAAGGCTTGTAGGCTTTGTTCGCCGCACAAGCCTGAATTACCCGAAACAGGCTGGATTTAATTATCCTGGCCTGTAAGTCACCCGTCATCCGGTATATCTTGCGACCCGCCTTGATGAACAAAACTCATCAGAGCACCCATTTGGGGTAATGGTTGGCATGCGCCTGGTGCCCGCTCTTATGGAACAAATCACAACTCGTTGATTTAACGAGGATTCTGTGGGAACGGCTTCAGCCGCGAACACCGGCGAAGCCGGTGCCATCTAGCGCGGTGACTGCTTCGCGGCTAAAGCCGCTCCCACAGGTGTCGCGGGCGTGCTTGCGGCCGCGGTTCCATGCGCAACAGGGCATCAGCGCAAGCTGTAGGACACCCCCAGGTAAGCGGCAAAGCCTTCACCCGGGGTCGAGCGGGCAAAATCCTGGCCGGCATCGTCATAGCCTGGCGTCACCGTTGCCGCGTAGCGCTTGTTGGTGAGGTTGCGCAGGTCCAGCCAGGTCTGCCAGTCCTGTTTGGGCGAGTCCCAACCCAGCCGTGCGCCCAGCAGTGCGTAGGCATCGGCGTGGTAGCTGTTGGCGTAATCCACCTGCACCTTGGAGGCGATCTGCGTGTTCACTCCTGCGTAGAAGCCGCTCGGCCAGTCATAGCGCAGTTCGCCCTGGTAGTAATGCATGGGGATGCCAGGTAGGCGGTTGTCGCCGAACCTGTCGTCGTCGCGGTAGTGGAAGTCGCTGAAGGTATAGGCCTGGCGCAGGCTCAGCTTGCCGCTGCCGGGGCGCTCCCACAGGGTGCTGTCCAGGCCGGCTTCGATGCCCTGGTGCACGGTGGGGCTGGCATTGGCTTCCTTGGCCGGCAGGCCGGCGACGATCTCCACGGCCAGCAGCTCGTGGCGTACCTGGGCGTAGTACCAGGCCAGGTCCCAGCGGCCCAGCGCCGAATCGCCGCGGGCGCCCAGTTCCAGGGTGGTGGCGGTCTGGTTCTCAAGCTCGATCGGCTGGGTCGCAACGGTGGAGCTCCAGATCAGCGACCACGGGTGGGGTGGCTCGACCGAGCGGCTGAGGTTGCCGTACACCTGCAACTGCGGGGTGACGTCGTAGCGCAGGCCCAGGCGCGGGGCATAGTCCCAGTCATGCAGGCTGACCTTGCCGCCGTCGGCCGGGTAGCTGACCGCGCTTTCGCGGCGGGTGTAGATCATCGCCAGGCCCGTGGTCAGCCACAGGTCTGGCACCAGCTCCAGGTCGTTACCGGCATGCAGCACGGTGTCCGAACCCTGGTAGCTGAAGTCGCGGCTGCGCGGGCCGAATTCGTCGCCGTTGCGCACGAATTGCGAGGCACCGCTGTTGGGCAGGTGCTTGGTGGTGCGCCAGCCGAGGGTGGTCTTGCTCTGGTGGCCGAACAAAGTGTCGCGGCGCAGGTAGTTGAGGGTGCCGCTGACATCGGTGTAGGCCACCTTCAGGCGCATCGGGCCTTCGCGCAGGTCCATCGGGAAGTCGTGGTAGACCAGCCCGGCCTCCAGGCGCGAGTCTTCGTCGAGGAAGAAGGTGGTCTTGTTGCCTACCCAGGTGCTGCCCGGTTGCGGGCGGCTGTCATCGCGGGCCAGGTAGGCGGAGTTGGCGGCCCGTGGGTGGTGCTTGATCTGCTCTTTGGTCAGGCGCCCGGCCAGCTCGTTCTCGGTTTCGCGGTAGCGCAGGTAGAAGCGGGTTTCGAGGTTCGGGTTGAAGCGATAGCCGACATTGGCGGCAAAGCCCTTGGCGCTGCCGCTGCTGTGCTTCTGGTAGCCGTCGTATTCGGCGTCGGTCAAGGCCACGTAATAGTCCAGGTTGCCAAGCACCTGGCCCGAGCTGACATGGCGACGCTGGTAGCCACGACTGCCCGCCTCATAGCGCACCTGCAAGGGGGCAGCATCGTAACCGGTATGGGTGAGGTAATTGATCGCCCCGCCCAGGGCCAGCGAGCCCTGATCGAAACCGTTGGCGCCGCGCAGCACCTCGGCGCGGCTAAGCCACAGCGGCTCGAACAGCTCGTAGGGCGTGCCACCGGGGCCGGTCAGGGGCAGGCCGTCGAACATCGTGTACACCCCGGAGCCATGGGCGCCCGGTGCGCGGTTGAGGCCCGAGCCGCGAATCGACAGCTTGATGCCGTCGTTACCCGCCGACTGGGCGAATACGCCGGGCTGGTAGGCCAGCACATCCTGGTTGCTGGCCACCCGGCCCTGGCCCACCCGCTGCATGTCCACCAGGTTGCTGGCGCCCGGGGTTTCGCGCAGACGTTCGCCGGCATCGGCCAGTTCGTCCTGCGCCTCGTCGGTGATCAGTACCTGGCCGAGTTCGACCGAGGGGGCTGCCAGGCTGGGCAGGGGCGTACCCAGGGCAGCCAGCAGGCCGAGGGGGAGGGGCAAAGCGCGACGCATCGTGAGGCTCCAGACGAAAGGCGGGTGGGCAACGGCGTTGAGACGAGCGAAATGCCGCCTGGAGCACGAACAAATTCGGCAAATTTCGTGCGCCGGCTCGTCGGGCTGTTTTGCTCAGACGGTTTTGTAGCGCGGTTCTTTACAACTGCGGCTGCTGGAGAAGGGCGCCGGGCGCTTCGTAAGGTGATTGCCATCGGCAGTGATGCCGCTCTCAATCACTCATGGAGTGCAAAGATGACTGACAACACACGGATGACCAGTAACCCCGCGGACCGGCAGCAACCCGCGTTGGGTACCTCAGTACGGCTGACCCCTCGCGAGCACCAGGTGCTGTTGTGGTGCGCCTATGGCAAGAGTTCATGGGAAATCGGCCGGATCCTGGAGTGCAAGGAGTCGACGGTGAATTTCCACGTCTCGAACATCTTGCGCAAATTCGATGTATCCACCCGCGTAGCGGCGGTTATCAAAGCCATCCGCTACGGCATGCTGAACGAGCAGTGAGGTGCACTGATGAGCATCGACGCCATTACCGACTGCCATGACCCGTTCTGGCCGCGCTTCGAGCTGGCCCGGCTGCGGGCGCGCCTGAAGTTGTTCTGCACGGTCAGCGAGGCCGCGCTCGAGGTTGCCGGCCGCTGCGCCGTGATCGCCGCCGCGCATGAGTTCGCCAGTTGGCGAGTGGCCTTGCGAACGCGGGGTTACAAACGCCTGGAAGACCTGGACGGGCACGCCCACGGGCGAGCGTTGCGGGTCTGTTACCTGTGCTTCGTCGAGGCTGCGATCCTGCGTAATCTGGGCGCGGTCGCGCCTCGGCTGTTGTTGCAGGGGAGGGTGGAGCATGAATGATGCAACGCTCCCCCAGGGGCTATCTGGCGTGATGCAAGGGGTTATCGACGTCGATGGCCATGTACTGTTCGCCGCCTTGCTGGGGGCCTTGCTGGTCTTTGCGGCACGTGACCGGTTGGCCGGCGGCGCGTCCAGGCGCCCGAAGGCGGGCAGAAGCCTGCTGCTGGTCTTCGTGACCGTTGGCGTGGGCCATCTGTTCGAACCCTTGGTGCTGTCGCTGGCGCCCATGCTTTCCCGTGGCATGGCCGCATTCGTGGCGGCGGTGGTGGTGATTCCCGTCAGCCTCAAGGTCATGGACTGGCTGGAATCGCTGGATCCGCAAGATATCATCCAGCGCTGGCGCCGCAAGGGTTAGCCGTCAGCGCGGCAAGCCAGCGCATCCAGTTGTTGTTGCAACTGCTGAATGCGTTGCTTGTCGCGCACCACCAGGGTAACCGCCCGGCGATCGGCAACCGGCAGTGCACGCAGCTGCGCCAGCAGCTCATGCTCCCAGGCCGCATCACTGCCATCCGGGGCTTGCGCGGCAGGTTCGCCAAGCAACAGCCAGTCCAGTGAGCAGGCATGTTGGCGGGCAATATCTACGCATAATGAGTATGGAATGCTGTCGCGCATCTTCCAGCTGCTGAGGGTCTGCGGGCTTATCGACAGTGCTCTTGAAAGCGCTGCATCTGTGTGGGTGGAGGTCAGAACTTTCAGGCGGGCCAAAACACAAGCAAGCGTGTGGCTACTCATAGCGGATAATCCATGACTGGTTTAATGATATTTCATGGGCTTAAACTACTCGTTATGAATAAAGGCCAGCGTTAAAAGGAGTAATTCGGCAATGAAACACATCAAATCGAAGAATACACTCACTTGTGCAGCCAATACCGATGCGGCCAAGCGATTTTTCTCACAGACGGCAAGCAAGAACTCTGCATTCAGGTACCTGTCGTGAGTACTTATAAACTGGTTTGCCCCCATTGCCAAAGCCGGATGCGTATACGTACCAGCGAAGGGCGGCATATTTTCCTGCGGATCGCCTACCTTCAGTGCACCACCGAAGCGTGTGGCTGGTCGGTGCGTGCCGAGTTCGAAATGACTCACGAACTGTCCCCCAGCGGCATGCCCAACCCGGAAGTGTATCTGCCACCGGCCAGTGGTGAGTTGCGTAGTGCTGCACTGATGAGGGGGGACTGATACATCGGTCGATGCAGGACGCAGATAAAAAAACACCCCGCATGAGCGGGGTGTTTTTGTGACGCCTGAAGCCGATCAGCCGATCAGTTGCAGCCCGGCCTGCTGCACCATTTCCAGCAGCGGCTGCGGGTAAACACCCAGCACGAAGGCGAGGATGGCGATGGCCAGCAGCATCACGCCGCCGGTGCGCTGTTCCCACTTCAGCGGGGCGTCGTGGCGACGCAGGTTCGGCTCCACCAGGTACAGGGTGACCATGACCCGCAGGTAGTAGTACACGCCGATGGCGCTGCCGATCACCAGCGCACCGACCAGCCACCACAGGTGCGACTCGACGCCGGTGGCGATGATGTAGAACTTGCCGATGAAGCCAGCCGTCAGCGGGATGCCCGCCAGCGACAGCATCATCACGGTCAGCACTGCGGTCAGGTACGGGCGGCGCCAGAACAGGCCGCGGTACTCGTACAGCGCATCGGCGTCACGGCCGGCGTAAGGCGAGGACATCAGGGTGATCACGCCGAAGGCGCCGAGGCTGGTGATCACGTAGGTGACCAGGTACACGCCCATGGCTTCCATGGCCAGGCCCTTGCTGGCCACCAGTGCAATGACCAGGTAGCCGAAGTGGGCGATCGACGAGTAACCCAGCAGGCGCTTGAGGTTGCTCTGGGTCAGCGCCAGCAGGTTGCCGACGATGATCGAGGCCACCGCGATGACCGCCAGCACGGTGCTCAGCACGCCGCTGCTGGCAGCAGGGGAGAGCATGAACAGGCGTACTACCACAGCGAACACCGCGACCTTGCTGGCGGTGGCCAGGAACGCGGCCACCGGCGCCGGAGCGCCTTCGTACACGTCCGGGGTCCACAGGTGGAACGGTACCAGCGACAGCTTGAAGGCCAGGCCGACCAGCATCATGCCCAGGCCCAGCTGGGCCAGCAGGCTCGGCATGCTGGTGGAGGCCAGGGCCTTGCCCAACTGGTCGAAGGTCAGCGCGCCGGCATCGGCGTACAGCAGCGCCATGCCGAACAGCAGGAAGGCGGAACCGGCGGCCGACAACACCATGTACTTGATGCCGGCTTCCAGCGAGCGCTTGTTGAAGAAGGCGTACGCCACCAGGCCGTAGACCGGCACCGACAGCAGCTCCAGGCCGATGAACAGGCCCGCCAGGTGGTTGGCGCTGACCAGCACCAGGCCACCCAGTGCCGACATCAGCAGCAGCAGGTACAGCTCTTCACGGTTGCCCGGGAAGCCCTTGGAGCCTTCGCCCAGGTAAGCATGGGCGAGGGTCACGCAAGCCAACGTGGCGATCAGGATGATCGCCATGTACAGGCAGGCGAACTTGTCGATGGTCACCAGCGAGGTGACCGCCAGCGGTGCGACCTTCAGTGCCGGCAAGATCGACAGCAGGGCCAGGTTCAGGCCCACGGTGGACAGCAGGAAGGTCTGCGAGTGGTTGCGCTTCCAGGCGATCGCCAGCATCACCACCACCGTGGTGATGGTGGTGATCAGCATCGGCGCCAATGCGATGAAGTGTTGAGTGGTGAATTCCATAGCGCTCTTACCGGGCCGAAGCGAGTTGAGTGAAAGCGGAACCGAGCCACTGCTGCACACCGCTCATGGTGGCGGCAGAGGTGTCGAGGAACGGCTGCGGGTACACGCCCAGCACGATCAGCAGCACGGCCAGGCCCAGCACCATGATCAGCTCGCGGCCGTCCATGCCGGCCAGTACGGTGTCGGCCTTGGCCGGGCCGAAGTAGGCGCGGTGGATCATGATCAGCGAGTACACCGAACCGAACACCAGGCCGGTGGTGGCGATCACGGTGATCCATGGCACATGGGCGAAGCTGCCGATCAGGATCAGGAACTCGCCGACGAAGTTGCCGGTGCCCGGCAGGCCCAGGGACGCGGCGGCAAAGAACAGGCTGATGGCCGGAAGATACGCGATGCGGTGCCACAGGCCGCCCATCTGGCGCATGTCACGGGTGTGCAGGCGCTCGTACAGCTGGCCGGACAGGATGAACAGCGCCGCAGCCGACAGGCCGTGGGCGAGCATCTGGATCACCGCGCCCTGCAGGGCTTGCTGGCTGCCGGAGTAGATGCCGATCAGCACGAAGCCCATGTGCGAAACGCTGGAGAAGGCGATCAGGCGCTTGATGTCGGTCTGCGCAAAGGCCAGGAAGGCGCCGTAGAAGATACCGATCAGGCCCAGGGTCATGGCGATCGGCGCAAACTCGGCCGAGGCGTTGGGGAACAGCGGCAGGGCGAAGCGCAGCAGGCCGTAGGCCGCAGTCTTCAGCAGGATGCCCGCCAGGTCCACCGAGCCTGCGGTCGGTGCCTGGGCGTGGGCGTCCGGCAGCCAGGAGTGGAAGGGTACGACCGGCAGTTTCACCGCGAAGGCGATGAAGAAGCCCAGCATCAGCACGTATTCAACGCCAGGCGGCAGCTCGGCCTTGAGCAGGTCGCTGTAGTTGAAGGTGAGCACACCGGTGGTGTTGTAGTTCACCAGCACCAGGCCCAGGATCGCCACCAGCATGATCAGGCCGCTGGCCTGGGTGAAGATGAAGAACTTGGTCGCCGCGTAGATCCGGGTCTTCTTGCCGTCTGCCGAGCTATGGCCCCAGAGCGCGATGAGGAAGTACATCGGCACCAGCATCATTTCCCAGAAGAAGAAGAACAGGAACAGGTCCAGTGCCAGGAACACACCGACCACGCCGCCCAGGATCCACATCAGGTTGAGGTGGAAGAAGCCGACGTGGCGCTGGATCTCTTTCCACGAGCACAGTACCGACAGCACGCCGAGCAGGCCGGTCAGCAGGATCATCAGCAGCGACAGGCCGTCGAGGGCCAGGTGGATGCTGATGCCGAAGCGCTGGATCCACTGGACTTTGTATTCCAGGGCCCAGGCCGGCTCGGCGCCCGGTGCAGGGGCGAGGGTGTAGTCGCCGTTAGCCCACAGGTACAGGCCGATGCCGAGCAGCAGGGACATGGTCAGCAGCGCGATCCAGCGCGGCAGGGTGGCGCCGAAGCGCTCACCCAGCCAGCACAGCAGGCCGCCGATGAAGGGGATCAGGATCAGCCAAGGCAAAATCATGACGGGTTGGTTTCCTTTCGCAGAGTCGCAAGGTTCGCAAGGTTCATGGTCATACCGCAGCCACTACCACAGCGCCGAGTACCAGCACTGCGCCAACGGCGATCGAAGCGGTGTACCAGCGCAGCTGGCCAGTCTCGGTCTTGCTCATGGCGACGTTGCCGCCGCGCGCCAGGCGAGGGATCAGGCCGATGCTGCGGTCAACCGGGTCCTTGCGCAGGACGTGGCTGATCAGCAGGTAAGGTTTGACGAACAGCTTGTCGTAGATCCAGTCGAAGCCCCAGGCGGCGAACCACCAGGCCGACAGCACGCGGCCGATGCCGCTGTTGGCGATGCTGCTGACGAAGCTGCGCTTGCCCAGGAACAGCAGGGCCGACAGCAGGATACCGGCAACCGCGATGGCGCCCGAGGCGATTTCCAGCGAGTGCTTGGCTTCGCCACCGGCGTGGCCGGCGCTTTCAGGCAGCACACCTGCCAGCGGCGGGTGAATCCACGCACCGACGAAGGTCGACAGCACGATCAGCACGCCCAGTGGCAGCCAGTGGCTGATGCCGTGGCCGGCATGGGCTTCGGTCTTGGCTTCGCCGTGGAAGGCGATGAAGATCAGGCGGAAGGTGTACAGCGAGGTCATGAACGCGCCGACCAGGCCTGCATACAGCAGGCCGCTGTTGCCGCTGGCGAAGGCTTCCCAAAGAATTTCGTCCTTGGAGTAGAAGCCCACGGTCAGGATCGGCAATGCCGCCAGCGCCGCGCCACCGACCACGAAGCTTGCGTAGGCCAGCGGCAGCTTCTTCCACAGGCCGCCCATCTTGAAGATGTTCTGCTCGTGGTGGCAGGCAACGATCACCGCACCGGATGCAAGGAACAGCAGGGCCTTGAAGAAGGCGTGGGTCATCAGGTGGAAGATCGCCGCATCCCAGGCACCAACGCCCAGGGCGAGGAACATGTAGCCGATCTGGCTCATGGTCGAGTAGGCGAGGATACGCTTGATGTCGGTCTGTACCAGCGCGGCGAAGCCGGCCAGCACGAGCGTGACGCCACCCACCACACCGACAAGATGCAGGATGTCCGGGGCCAGCAGGAACAGGCCGTTGGTCCGGGCAATCAGGTACACGCCCGCAGTCACCATGGTGGCGGCGTGGATCAGTGCCGAAACCGGGGTCGGGCCTGCCATCGCGTCGGCCAGCCAGGTCTGCAGCGGCAGCTGGGCCGATTTACCGACCGCGCCACCCAGCAGCATCAGAGTGGCCAGCACCATCCAGGTGTCACCGGCCTGGAACTTCTGCGGTGCCAGCACCAGCAGTTCCTGCACGTTCAGGGTGCCCAGCTGGGCGAACAGGATGAACAGGCCGATGGCCATGAACACGTCGCCGATACGGGTAACGATGAAGGCCTTCAGTGCCGCATTACCGTTGTTGCGGTTGCTGTAGTAGAAACCGATCAACAGGTACGAGCACAGGCCCACGCCTTCCCAGCCGAAGTAGATGAACAGCAGGTTATCGCCCAGGATCAGGAACAGCATGCTGGCGATGAACAGGTTGGTGTACGAGAAGAAGCGCGAGTAACCGGCTTCGCCACGCATGTACCAGGAAGCGAACAGGTGGATCAAGAAGCCTACGCCGGTAACCACACCCAACATGGTGACCGACAGGCCATCCAGATACAGGGTGAAGTTCGGCGCGAAGCCGTCCACCGACATCCACTGCCACAGCAGCTGGCTGTAGGCGCCGCCCTCAGGCGGGGCAACGTTGAACTGCCAGATCACGTAGGCGGCGGTGGCCGCTGACAGGCCGACCGAACCGACGCCGATCAGCGCGGACAGGTTCTCCGAGAACCGCCCGCGCGAGAACGACAGCAGCAAAAAGCCGATCAGGGGGAAGACGAAAGTCAGGAAGAGTAGGTTCATCCGCGCATCTCACTGGCAGCATCGATGTCGAGAGTGTGGAAGCGGCGATACAGCTGCAGCAGGATCGCCAGGCCAATGCTGGCCTCGGCGGCTGCCAGGCTGATCACCAGAATGAACATCACCTGGCCGTCGGGCTGGACCCAACGGGCACCGGCGACGATGAACGCCAGGGCAGCAGCGTTCATCATGACTTCCAGGCTCATGAGCACGAAGAGGATGTTGCGGCGGACCATCAGGCCAACCAGACCTAAGCAGAACAGGATGCCGGCGACCGCCAGCCCATGCTCGAGAGGGATAGCACCCATGATTTACTCCTTCGCCTCAACGCGGCCCAGGTGGAAGGCGGTGACGGCTGCGGCGAGCAGCAGCATCGAGGCCAGTTCGACCACCAGCAGGTAAGGGCCGAACAGGCTGATGCCGACCTCTTTGGCGCTGACGGTGGTGCCGCTGATGGCAGCGCCAGTCGGGTTGGCGAACAGCACGTAGAGCAGCTCCAGCAGCAGCAGGGCGGCGAGGATCACCGGCCCCGCCCAGATGCCGGGTTTCAGCCAGCCACGCTCCTGGGCGACCGAGGCCGGCCCGAGGTTGAGCATCATCACCACGAAGACGAACAGCACCATGATGGCGCCGGCGTAGGCGATCACTTCCAGGGCGCCGGCAAACGGCGCACCGAGGGAGAAGAAGATCATCGCCACGGAGATCAGCGAAATGATCAGGTAGAGCAGGGCGTGCACAGGGTTGGTGCCGGTAACCACCCGAAGGGTGGAGACCACGGCGATCCCGGATGCGAAGTAGAAAGCGAATTCCATCTTTCTGTCCTTATGGGAGCAAGCTCTTCACGTTGATCGGCTCGGCTTCGTTCTGCGCAGCGCCTTTCGGCTTGCCAGCGATCGCCATACCCGCAACACGGTAGAAGTTGTAGTCAGGGTTCTTGCCGGGGCCGGAGATCAGCAGATCTTCTTTCTCGTACACCAGGTCCTGACGCTTGAACTCGGCCATTTCGAAATCCGGAGTGAGCTGGATCGCGGTGGTCGGGCACGCCTCTTCACACAAGCCGCAGAAGATGCAACGGGAGAAGTTGATGCGGAAGAACTCGGGGTACCAACGGCCGTCCTCGGTTTCTGCCTTCTGCAGCGAGATGCAGCCCACCGGGCAGGCCACCGCGCAGAGGTTGCAGGCCACGCAGCGCTCTTCGCCGTCGGGGTCGCGGGTGAGGACGATGCGGCCGCGATAGCGCGGCGGCAGGTACACGGGTTCTTCGGGGTACTGCAGGGTGTCGCGCTTGCGGAACCCGTGGGAGAACACCATGGCCAGGCTGCGCAGCTGTGTGCCGGTGCCCTTAACGATGTCGCCGATATATTTGAACATGGGTCAAATCCTCACTGGGCCGCGACGGCTGGCGTGTTGTAAAGCACGATCGCAGCGGTCACCAGCAAATTGATCAGGGTCAGCGGCAGGCAGAACTTCCAGCTGAAGTCCATCACCTGGTCATAGCGTGGGCGCGGGATCGAGGCGCGCAGCAGGATGAACAGCATGATGAAGAACGCGGTTTTCAGGGCGAACCACAGGAACGGCACCTGCGGCAGGATGCCGAACGGGCCGTGCCAGCCACCGAAGAACAGGGTTACCAGCAGCGCCGAGATCAGGATGATGCCGATGTACTCACCGACGAAGAACATGCCCCATTTCATGCCGGCGTATTCGATGTGGTAGCCGTCGGCCAGTTCCTGTTCCGCTTCCGGCTGGTCGAACGGGTGACGGTGAGTCACGGCGACGCCAGCGATGAAGAAGGTGCAGAAGCCGAAGAACTGCGGAATGATGAACCACAGGTTCTGCGCCTGGTATTCAACGATGTCGCGCATGTTGAACGAGCCCACCTGTACCACCACGCCCATCAGCGCCAGGCCCAGGAACACCTCGTACGACACGGTCTGCGCCGAAGCACGCAAGCTGCCCAGCAGGGCGTACTTGTTGTTCGACGACCAGCCGGCGAACAGCACCGCGTACACCGAAAGACCCGCCATAGCGAAGAAGAACAGCAGGCCGATGTTCAGGTCGGCAACGCCCCAGCCCGGGCTGATCGGAATGATCGAGAAGCCGATGAGCAGGGCGCTCATGGCCACGACCGGCGCCAGGGTGAAGATCATCTTGTCGACGAAGGGCGGGTTCCAGTCTTCCTTGAAGAACATCTTCAGCATGTCGGCAGCGATCTGGAACATGCCGAACGGGCCAACGCGGTTCGGGCCGTAACGGTCCTGCCACCAGCCCAGCAGACGACGCTCGACGAAGCTGAGCAGGGCGCCGCAGACCACCACGGCCAGCAGCACCACGATGGCCTTGACGACCTGAATGATCACATCGATCACTTCGGGGGTGAACCAGCTCATTGTGCTGCCTCCTGCAGGCCTTCGACGGATGCACCGAAGATGGCAGGCGGAATGCCGGCCAGGCCTTTGGGCAACGCAACCAGGCCAGCGCCCAGTTGTTCATTGATACGCAGCGGCAGGCGCAGGGCAACGCCTGCGACGTTCAGGCTCAGCAGGGCACCGTCGTTGACGCCCAGGCGGTCGGCCTCGGACTTGGCCAATGCTACGTAAGGGGCCGGGATGCGCTCCTGCACCGGGGTGGCGCGCGAGGAGTTCTCTTCGCTGCCGAACAGGTGGAAGAACGGTACCGCGGTCCAGGTGCCACGGGCCGGGTTGAAGGCAGCCGGGATGGCGCTGAACCAGCTCAGGCGGTCGCCTTGCGACTCGATCAGGCGCACGCCCGGGTCACCGGCGCGCAGGTGGCCACCGACCTCGTCCTGGAACTTGTTCCAGGCTTGCGGCGAGTTCCAGCCCGGCGACCAGGCGAACGGCACCTGCTGGCGCGGTTCGGCCGAACCCGAATAGCCTTCCATCGAGAAGGCGAACGCGGTGTCCTTGTCTTGCGGGGTGCGCGGCTCGTGCACGCTGATGTTGGCGCGCATGGCAGTGCGGCCGGAGTAGCGCAGCGGCTCGCGGGCCAGCTTCATGCCCTTGATGCGGAACGCGGCGCTTGGCGCTGCGTTGACGATGCCGGCCAGTTGCGGGGCGGCTTCGGCGCAGGCGCTGGTGACGTGGTCCAGTTGGGTCCAGTCCACCGGCTTGTTCAGCAGGGTCGCACGCAGGGCGTGCATCCAGCGCCAGCCTTCGTGGATCTGGATGCTGCTGTCCAGGTACTGCGGGTCGAACACCTGGAAGAAGCGCTGGGCGCGGCCTTCCTGGCTGACCAGGGTGCCGTCGCCTTCGGCGAACGAGGCTGCCGGCAGCACCAGGTGGGCGCGCTCCAGGGTGGCGGTCTTGGTGTGGTCGGCGACGATGACTACCTTGGCTGCGGCCAGGGCCGCGTCGACCTTGGCGGCCGGTACACGGGTGTACAGGTCGTTTTCCAGCACCACGATGGCGTCGGCCTTGCCGCTGATCACTGCATCCAGCGCAGCGTCGACGGACTCACCGCCCATCATCGCCATGCCGAGGCTGTTGGCCTCAGGCACGACCAGGGTCAGCGAGCCGTTCTTCTCGCGCAGCTTCAGCGCCTTGGCGATGTTGGCGGCGGCTTCGATCAGCGCAGGTTCTGCCAGCGAAGCACCGGCAACCACCAGCGGGCGGTTGGCCGCGACCAGGGCATCGGCGATGCGCTGGGCCAGGGCCTTGGCTTCGCTGTCCAGGCCTTCGACGGCAGGCGCGCTCGGGTCGATGGCGTGGGCCACGGCGAAACCGATACGGGCCAGGTCCGCAGGCGCTGCGTGCACACACTCTTCGGCGACGTCGTCGAGCTTGGTTTCAGCCAAGGAGGCGATGAACAGCGGGTACAGCGCGTGCTGGCCGATGTTCTTCACCGCAGCGTCCAGCCACGGCTGTACGCGCATGGCATCGGCCATGGCTTCAGCCTTGCCCTTGGTCGCCTGGCGTACGGCCAGGGCCACGCGGGCGGCGGTTTGCGTGAGGTCTTCACCGAGCACGAATACCGCGTCGTGGTCTTCGATGTCGCGCAGGGTCGGTACGGGCAGCGGGCTGTTGTTCAGCACGTCCAGCACCAGGCGCACGCGGGCCAGTTCGCCGGCTTCCATACCCGAGTAGAAGTACTCGGCACCGACCAGCTCACGCAGGCCGTAGTTGCTCTCGAGGCTGGCGCGTGGCGAGCCGATACCGACGATGGTGCGGCCGCGCAGCAGGTCGGCGGCCTTGTCCAGGGCGGCGTCGAGGGACAGCTTGCTGCCATCGGCCAGCAGTGGCTGGCGCGGGCGGTCCTTGCTGTTGACGTAGCCATAGCCGAAGCGGCCACGGTCGCACAGGAAGTACTGGTTCACCGAGCCGTTGAAGCGGTTCTCGATGCGGCGCAGTTCGCCGTAACGCTCACCGGGGCTGATGTTGCAGCCGCTGGAGCAGCCGTGGCAGATGCTTGGGGCAAACTGCATGTCCCACTTGCGGTTGTAGCGTTCGGAGTGGGTCTTGTCGGTGAACACACCGGTCGGGCAGACCTCGGTGAGGTTGCCGGAGAACTCGCTTTCCAGCACGCCGTCTTCAACGCGACCGAAGTACACGTTGTCGTGGGCGCCGTACACACCCAGGTCGGTGCCGCCAGCGTAGTCCTTGTAGTAGCGCACGCAGCGGTAGCAGGCGATGCAGCGGTTCATCTCGTGGGCGATGAACGGGCCGAGGTCCTGGTTATGGTGGGTACGCTTGGTGAAACGGTAACGGCGCTCGTTGTGGCCGGTCATTACCGTCATGTCCTGCAGGTGGCAGTGACCGCCTTCCTCGCACACCGGGCAGTCGTGCGGGTGGTTGGTCATCAGCCACTCGACGACGCTGGCGCGAAACGCCTTGGACTCATCGTCTTCGATGGAGATCCAGGTGCCGTCGGAGGCAGGGGTCATGCAGGACATGACGATACGACCGCGGGTGTCGTTCTCGTCGGTGTACTGCTTGACCGCACATTGCCGGCAGGCGCCGACGCTTCCGAGCGCCGGGTGCCAGCAGAAATAAGGGATGTCGAGGCCGAGCGACAGACACGCCTGTAACAGGTTGTCTGCACCGTTGACTTCGAGCGCTTTGCCGTCTACGTGGATAGTGGCCATGGTTCAAAGTTCTTCGTTGGCCCGCGTGAGCAGGCGTGGCTAATGGAAATCGGTGGGCCTGCGGCTCATCGCCAATCTTTACGGCGAGCCTGCAAGGCCGGCGGGTGGCACGGACCACCCGCGTTCTATCTTTTTATGCGCCGACTACGATCGGCTTGGCCAAGTTCGGGCGCAGGGTGTCGGCAGCAGATGCTGGGGCGACACCGGCCTCGAATTCGGACCGGAAGTATTTGATGGCACTGCCCAATGGCTCGACGGCACCCGGTGCGTGAGCACAGAAGGTGCGGCCTGGGCCGAGGAAGTTGACCAGACCCAGCAGGGTCTCGATGTCTTCGGCGCGGCCCTGGCCGGCTTCCAGCGAGCGCAGCATCTTCACGCTCCACGGTAGGCCGTCGCGGCACGGGGTGCACCAGCCGCAGGATTCGCGGGCGAAGAACTCTTCCATGTTGCGCAGCAAGGAGACCATGTTGACGCTGTCGTCCACCGCCATGGCAAGGCCCGTACCCATACGGGTGCCGACCTTGGCGATGCCACCGGCGTACATCTGTGCGTCCAGGTGCTCGGGCAGCAGGAAGCCGGTACCGGCGCCGCCTGGCTGCCAGCACTTGAGCTTGAAGCCGTCGCGCATGCCACCGGCGTAGTCTTCGAACAGCTCGCGGGCGGTGACGCCGAACGGCAGTTCCCACAGGCCCGGGTTCTTCACCTTGCCGGAGAAGCCCATCAGCTTGGTGCCGTGGTCTTCGCTGCCTTCGCGGGCCAGCGACTTGTACCAGTCGTTGCCGTTGGCAACGATGGCCGGCACGTTGCACAGGGTCTCGACGTTGTTCACGCAGGTCGGCTTGCCCCACACGCCAACGGCGGCAGGGAAGGGCGGCTTGGAGCGCGGGTTGGCGCGGCGGCCTTCGAGGGAGTTGATCAGTGCGGTTTCTTCACCGCAGATGTAACGCCCGGCACCGGTGTGCACGAACAGCTCGAAGTCAAAACCGCTGCCCAGGATGTTCTTGCCCAGCAGGCCTGCGGCCTTGGCTTCATCGATGGCGCGGTTGAGGTTCTTGGCTGCGGTGGTGTATTCGCCACGCAGGAAGATGTAGCCGCGGTAGGCCTTCAGGGCGCGGGCGCTGATCAGCATGCCCTCGACCAGCAGATGGGGCTGTTGCTCCATCAGCATGCGGTCCTTCCAGGTGTTGGGCTCCATTTCATCCGCGTTGCACAGCAGGTAGCGGATGTTCATGGATTCGTCTTTGGGCATCAGGCCCCACTTCACGCCAGTGGGGAAGCCCGCGCCGCCACGGCCCTTGAGGCCGGAGTCCTTGACGCTCTGCACGATGTCGTCGGCGGACATGTCGGCCAGCGCCTTGCGCGCGGCGGCATAGCCGTTCTTCGACTCGTACTCGGCAAGCCACACCGGCTCGCCGTCGTCACGCAGGCGCCAGGTCAGCGGGTGGGTTTCGGCCGTGCGCGCAATGCGGTTGGCCGGGCCGAAGGAAGTGATGGTCATACGTAACCCTCCAGCAGCTTGGTGACGCCGGCAGGTTGCACGTCGCCAAAGGTGTCGTCGTCGATCATCAGCGCCGGGGCCTTGTCGCAGTTGCCCAGGCAGCACACCGGCAGCAGGGTGAAGCGCCCGTCTGCGGTGGTCTGGCCCAGGCCGATGCCCAGCTCGCTCTGGATCTGGCTGACCACCGACTCGTGGCCGCCGATGTAGCAGACCATGCTGTCGCACACACGGATGATGTGGCGCCCGACCGGCTGGCGGAAGATCTGGCTGTAGAAGGTGGCCACACCCTCGACGTCGCTGGCCGGGATGCCCAGCACTTCGCCGATGGCGTAGATGGCGCCGTCCGGCACCCAGCCGCGCTCTTTCTGCACGATCTTCAGGGCTTCGATGGACGCCGCGCGCGGGTCCTCGTAGTGGTGCATCTCGTGCTCGATGGCCGAGCGCTCGGTTTCGCTCAGGGCGAAACGGTCGGTTTGGATAAGCGTGTTGTTCATGCTTAGCGGTCCACGTCAGCCATAACGAAGTCGATACTGCCCAGGTACGCGATCAGGTCCGCGACCATGCTGCCTTTGATCACCGAAGGGATCTGCTGCAGGTGCGGGTAGCTGGGCGTGCGGATCCGGGTGCGGTAGCTCATGGTGCCGCCATCGCTCGTCAGGTAGTAACTGTTGATGCCCTTGGTCGCCTCGATCATCTGGAACGACTCGTTGGCCGGCATGACCGGGCCCCACGAGACTTGCAGGAAGTGGGTGATCAGGGTTTCGATGTGCTGCAGGGTGCGCTCTTTCGGCGGCGGCGTGGTCAGCGGGTGGTCCGCCTTGTACGGGCCTTCCGGCATGTTGCGCAGGCACTGGTCGATGATGCGGATACTCTGGCGCATCTCCTCGACACGGACCATGCAGCGATCGTAGGCATCGCCGTTGTGGGCCAGCGGCACTTCGAACTCGAAGTTCTCGTAGCCGGAGTAGGGGCGCGCTTTACGCAGGTCGAAGTCGCAACCGGTGGAGCGCAGGCCGGCACCGGTAGTGCCCCATTCCAGGGCTTCCTTGGTGTTGTAGGCGGCGACGCCGATGGTACGGCCCTTGAGGATGCTGTTCTGCAGGGCAGCCTTGGTGTATTCGTCGAGGCGCTTGGGCAGCCATTCGACGAAGTCCTTGACCAGCTTGTCCCAGCCGCGCGGCAGGTCGTGGGCAACGCCACCGATGCGGTACCAGGCCGGGTGCAGGCGGAAACCGGTGATCGCCTCGATCACGGTGTAGGCGCGCTGGCGGTCGGTGAAGGTGAAGAACACCGGGGTCATGGCGCCGACGTCCTGGATGTAGGTACCCAGGAACAACAGGTGGCTGGTGATGCGGAAGAACTCGGCGAGCATGATGCGAATCACGTCGACTTTTTGCGGTACCTGAATACCGGCCAGCTTCTCCACCGCCAGTACGTACGGCAGGTTGTTCATCACCCCGCCGAGGTAGTCGATACGGTCGGTGTAGGGGATGAAGCTGTGCCACGACTGACGCTCGGCCATCTTCTCGGCGCCACGGTGGTGGTAGCCGATGTCCGGGACGCAGTCGACGATCTCTTCACCGTCCAGCTGCAGCACGATACGGAACGCACCGTGGGCCGAAGGGTGGTTGGGGCCCAGGTTGAGGAACATGTAGTCCTCGTTGGCGCCCGAACGCTTCATGCCCCAGGCTTCGGGGTTGAAACGCGCCGACTCTTCTTCAAGCTGCTGCTTGGCGAGCGTGAGGCTGTAGGGGTCGAACTCGGTGGCGCGCGCCGGGTAGTCCTTGCGCAGCGGGTGGCCTTCCCAGGTGGGCGGCATCATGATGCGGCTCAGGTGCGGGTGGCCGGCAAAGTCGATGCCGAACATGTCCCAGACTTCACGCTCGTACCAGTTGGCGTTGGGCCAGATGCCGGTCACGGTGGGCAGGTTCAGGTCGCCTTCGCTGAGCGACACCTTGATCATCACGTCGCTGTTACGCTCGACCGACAGCAGGTGGTAGAACACGCTGAAGTCGGCGGCAGGCAGGCCGCGGCGCTGGGTGCGCAGGCGCTCGTCGACGCCGTGCAGGTCGTACAGCATGCTGTACGGCTTGGCCACGCCGCGCAGGAAGCTCAGCACTTCCTTGAGTTGCGCGCGTTTTACCCACAGTACCGGCATGCCGGTGCGGGTTTCCTGGGCGACGAATGCGTCGGCGCCAAAACGGTTGTGCAGTTCGACGACCACATCCTGGTCGTCAGCCTTGTAGGGCGGAATATAAATAGCGTTGTCCGCTGTCATGGTCTCGGTCGCTTTGGGTCAGCGTTAAGAATGAAGCCAGGCCGCCGGCTCATCGCTGAGCGGGCGGCAGGTCGCTGGATCAGACTTCGTCGGGGCTGCGCAGGTTGGTTACCGCAATGCGCTGTTCACGACGCAGGTCCTTCTGGGCTGGCATTTCGGCACGGTAGATGCCTTGATCACCAACTACCCAGGAAAGCGGGCGTCGTTCTTGGCCGATCGACTCCTGCAGCAGCATCAAGCCTTGCAGGAACGCTTCGGGGCGCGGCGGGCAGCCAGGCACGTACACGTCCACGGGGAGGAACTTGTCGACCCCCTGAACGACCGAGTAGATGTCGTACATGCCGCCGGAGTTGGCGCACGACCCCATGGAGATGACCCATTTGGGCTCGAGCATCTGCTCGTACAGGCGCTGGATGATCGGCGCCATCTTCACGAAGCAGGTACCGGCGATGACCATGAAGTCGGCCTGACGCGGCGAGGCCCGGATGACTTCGGCGCCGAAGCGCGCGATGTCGTGGGGTGCCGTGAAGGCCGTGGTCATTTCCACGTAGCAGCAGGACAGGCCGAAGTTGTACGGCCAGAGGGAGTTCTTGCGACCCCAGTTGACCGCGCCACGCAGCACATCTTCGAGTTTCCCCATGTAGATGTTCTTGTGGACCTGGTCCTCTAGCAGTTGATCGGTGACGGTTTCCCGCTCACCGACCGGATACTGCTCGTTGGGTGCATCCGGATCGATTCTGGTGAGATTGTATTGCATGCCAAAGCCTCATTGTTTCAGCTTCGCTTGCCGCTTGCGGCGACCTTCGGGAGCCCAATCGAGCGCCCCGACGCGCCAAAGGTAGACAAGACCTGCCAACAGAATTGCTATGAAAACGAGTGCTTCGACGAATCCGGTCCAGCCGCTTTCGCGGACGGACACAGACCATGCATACAGGAAGAGGGCTTCGATATCGAAGATCACGAACAGCATCGCGACCAGATAGAATTTGGCGGACAGGCGCAGGCGGGCGCTGCCGACGGGCAGCATGCCGGATTCGAAGGGTTCGTTCTTGGCGCGGCCCCAGGCCTTGCTACCGAGCAGGCTGGACAGGCCGAGCATGAAGGCACACAGGCCGACGACACCCAGGAGGAAGATGGCAAAGCCCCAGTTGTGGGCCATGAGTCCTACCGAATCGGACATGCTAGAAATCCTTATACAGAGACCCAGCTCTGCAGTCTGAAATAAGTAGAGCGGCGACGCGGTGTCGCAGGTGCAGTGACCAAATGTCGCAGCTGAATCAATCGCGCTGATTTTATGGGTAAACCCACTGCAAGTAAAATTTCCGTTGCAAATTTATTCGTAGGTTTAAGAACAAAAACCGTTCGTAACTGGCTGAAACCCTTGAGTTTCGGGCATTGCGTGCGGTTTTGTTAATTATGTTTCTTACCTCGCGTAACGGCGGCTTAGTTGTGTAATGATAATTAATATCATTTGGCTTGAGCTGTACTCTTTCAGCAGTTCTGAGCCTTGCAAAGTTCAACTGGCGATTGGCCCCTCTTGCAAATGGGAAAAGGTCTCGTTCTAGCAGCTTCGCAAATTGTCTGCACCGCTCTGGGTCAATGCTTTGTCGGTTTTGCCGCTGCTCGCGGACCTGGCGATCAGCCACTGGCCAAGCCAGTACAAGAGGATGATCAGGTACTGCGCTGCCGCGAACGGGCTGACGAAACGGTCGATGCCGATCAGGCTGTCGGAGAACACGAAGGCGCAGGCACCCAGTGCCGCGACACCACCGCAGGCCAGGGCGCGCCAAAGCATGGTGCCGATGGCCAGTGCGTACAGCGCCACCGGTATCAGCAGCGGGCCGAGCCCGTGGCTGGCAAGCAGGCCGAACAGGCCGCCGCCGACCAGCACGGCGAATGCCAGCGCCGGCAGGGCCGGGCGCAGGGTGAGGCTGCAGTAACCGCGCAGGTAGGCCAGGTGGGCGCACAGAAACGCGGCCAGGCCGAACACGAACAGGTCCTTCGGGATGGCTAGCAGGAGGTCGCCGAGTACCGAGAAGCCCAGGCCGATCAGGATCCAGCGGCGGTAGGCGGTGGCGGGGCAGGTGCTCAGCCAGGCGATCAGGCCCAGTACCGGAACGGGTTTGGCCAGCAGGGCGAGCAGGGTGTTGCCGGTGGCCAGTGCATATAGATAGAGGGCGGCTGCGGCGACGGCAATCAGGAGCAGGTGGCTTGGACGGGGCATGGGCGGTCCTTGCTGGCTGTGCTGCCACAAGGATAGACCTGATCTGCAATTTTGCCGGTGCGACGCGTTCCCCTGTAGGAGCGGCCTTGTGCCGCGAAAGGGCCGCAAAGCGGCCCCGGGATTTCAGCGTTGACGCAACGATCGCCGGGGCTGCTGCGCAGCCCTTTCGCGGCACAAGGCCGCTCCTACAGGGGATCGCGCTCTGCCTGAAAATGAAGAAGGCCCGGGATTCTCGCGAACCCCGGGCCTTGCTCAACCGCAACCCACTATCAGTGGAACTGCTCTTCCTCGGTCGAACCGGTCAGTGCAGTCACCGACGAAGCGCCACCCTGGATCACGGTGGTCATGTCGTCGAAGTAGCCGGTGCCCACTTCCTGCTGGTGCGCCACGAAGGTGTAGCCCTTGCTGGCGTCGGCGAACTCTTGCTCTTGCAGCTTCACGTAGGCGGTCATGTCGTTGCGGGCGTAGTCGTGCGCCAGGTTGAACATGCCGTGCCACATGTTGTGGATGCCGGCCAGGGTGATGAACTGGTGCTTGTAGCCCATGGCCGACAGCTCGCGCTGGAACTTGGCGATGGTGGCGTCGTCCAGGTTCTTCTTCCAGTTGAAGGACGGCGAGCAGTTGTACGACAGCAGTTGGTCCGGGTATTCCTTCTTGATCGCCTCGGCGAAGCGGCGGGCCTCGTCCAGGTCGGGCTTGGCGGTTTCGCACCAGATCAGGTCGGCGTACGGCGCGTAGGCCAGGCCGCGGGAGATGGCCTGGTCGAGGCCGGCGCGTACCTTGTAGAAGCCTTCACGGGTACGTTCGCCAATCACGAACGGCTGGTCGTACGGGTCGCAGTCGCTGGTCAACAGGTCAGCGGCGTTGGCGTCGGTACGGGCCAGGATGATGGTCGGCACGCCGGCAACGTCGGCCGCCAGGCGGGCGGCGACCAGTTTTTGCACCGCTTCTTGCGTTGGTACCAGTACCTTGCCGCCCATGTGGCCGCATTTTTTCACCGAGGCCAGCTGGTCTTCGAAGTGCACGCCGGCGGCGCCCGCTTCGATCATGTTCTTCATCAGCTCGTAGGCGTTCAGTACGCCGCCGAAGCCGGCTTCGGCGTCAGCCACGATGGGTGCGAAGTAGTCGATGTAGCCAGCGTCGCCCGGGTTCTTGCCGGCTTTCCACTGGATCTGGTCGGCGCGGCGGAACGAGTTGTTGATGCGCTTGACCACGGTCGGTACCGAGTCGACCGGGTACAGCGACTGGTCGGGGTACATGGACTCGGCCGAGTTGTTGTCGGCGGCCACCTGCCAGCCCGACAGGTAGATGGCCTGGATACCGGCCTTGACCTGTTGCACGGCCTGGCCGCCGGTCAGGGCGCCCATGCAGTTGACGAAATCTTTTTCAGGGCGGAAGGACGGGTGGGCACCTTGGGTGACCAGCTTCCACAGTTTCTCTGCGCCCTGGCGGGCCAGGGTGTGCTCCGGCTGCAGGGAGCCACGCAGGCGAACGACATCGGCGGCGGTGTAGGTACGGGTCACGCCTTTCCAGCGCGGGTTCTCGGCCCAGTCTTTCTCGAGGGCTGCAATTTGCTGTTCGCGTGTCAGTGCCATGGAAATAAACCTCGTCGCATCGATCTTGAGAATAATTGTGCTGATGCTCGGATACGCGGCTCAGAGTGCCTGGCGGCTGGCCGGAGGTTGCGCTGCTTTACGCAGAAGGCTCGAAGGGGAAGGGTGTGCAGCCCAGGCGTAGCTGTGCCCAGCAGGTTGGCTCGTGGATGCCGTGCTGCGGTGCGACGCGGTTGCCGGTACTGCGGTGATGCGCTTCCGTCCCTCGGGACAACTTCTTCGTTGCAGTCGCAACCCCATCGCACAGCCTTGTGGGCCGTATGGACACGAAGCGCCTCCGCGGGTATTGGGAGGGCGCTCCGAAGACCCTTGCCAGGGCCTCTGATTAGCGGGAGCGAGGCCATCATGCCCTCGCCAAAAACACCCTGTCAAATGTTTTGTAGTGCTTTTTTGTGGTTACTACATCTTTGGTCTAATGCGACTCACGGGTCAGTTTCAAGGCCTTGGGTCGAGGCCTTGAATTGCCTGGATTCAGTCCACCAGGTCGACTTTGACACGCAATGTCATGTTTTCGCCGCGCTGGGTGCTATAGCTCAGGCTTGACGCGCTGCGTTCGGCCTGGCTCTGCTGATTGAACCCTGCCAGGGTGATCCACTCGCCAAGGCGCCCGGTAACCGTTGTGTCGGTACTTTGCACTTTCACTACATCCGGACGTTCCTGGCTCATTCGGTCATTATTGGTGCTTATTTGCAGCCGAACCGTGTCGCCGCTCAGGCGCGGAGTGACGTAGAAACCCTGGGTGACGTTGCGGTATTCGGTGTTGCTTTGCATGCGCCCGTAACCGTCGGTGGAGGTGCTGGTGATGGGCACGCTCTGGCCCACCTGGATCAGCGCCGGCTGACCTTCGCTGGCCTGTACCTGCTGCAGGCCGCCCTCGCGGTTGGCGGTGCCGTAGCGGATGATCCGCGCGTTGCCGCGGTTGTCCTGGAAGTTGCTGTCGTTGTTGTCGACGCTGATCAGCAGGCGCTTGGGCGCGGTGTCGAGCTGCTGCAGCAGGGCGCGCAGGTCGTCGATGCGTTGCTGCGGGGCGTTGACGATCAGCTTGTCCTCGAAGGTGCTGACCGTGCCGTCCTTGCCGATGAACGACTGGGCAGCGGGCAGCAGCTCGGTGCTGGCGCGGTGTTGCAGGGGGATGACCTCGGTGGCTGCCTGGGCGGTCAGGCTGGCGGCCAGCAGCAGCGAGGCGAAGAGGGGGCGTAGCGGCATGTCCATGATCTCCGCGGGTGGAATGCTCATGATGGCAAATTTGTCAGCATCTTGCCGGGTGTGAATCACAAGGGTGTGAATGAATGCGCGGTGGCTGCTGTCAGACAAATTCCGTAACATCGCCCACCGCCCGATTTGCCCCGGCCCCTGTAGGAGCGGGCTTGCCCGCGATGGCGTCTGATCAGGCGGCGAGATTGGCCCTGCCGACGCTATCGCGGGCAAGCCCGCTCCTACAGGGATACAGCTTTTGCACCATTTTTCAGGACTTCAATGAAACCCGCTCGCCTACGCGCCGACCTGCTTGCCGGCCTCACCACCTCGTTCGCCCTGGTGCCCGAGTGCATCGCCTTCGCCCTGGTGGCGCACCTCAACCCGCTGATGGGCCTGTACGGCGCCTTCATCATCTGCACCCTGACCGCGCTGTTCGGCGGCCGCCCGGGGATGATCTCCGGCGCTGCCGGCTCCATGGCGGTGGTGATCGTAGCCCTGGTGGTGCAGCACGGTGCCCAGTACCTGCTGGCCACGGTGCTGCTGGGCGGGGTGGTGATGATCCTGTTCGGCGTGCTGCGCCTGGGCAAATTGGTGCGCCTGGTGCCGTACCCGGTGATGCTCGGCTTCGTCAACGGCCTGGCCATCGTCATTGCCCTGGCGCAGCTGGAGCACTTCAAGGATGGCGAGCACTGGCTCAGCGGTGCGCCGCTGTACCTGATGCTCGGCCTGGTGGCGCTGACCATGCTGGTGGTCTACGTGCTGCCGAAGCTCACCCGCGCGGTGCCGCCGGCGCTGGTGGCGATTCTCGGTGTCGGCCTGCTGGTGTACCTGCTCGGCCTGCCCACCCGCACCCTGGGTGACATGGCGCACATCGCCGGCGGCCTGCCGGGGCTGGCGCTGCCGGACATCCCGTGGAACCTGGAAACCCTGAAAATCATCGCCCCGTATGCGGTGCTGATGGCCATGGTCGGCCTGCTGGAAACCCTGCTCACCCTCAACCTCACCGACGAGATCACCGAAAGCCGCGGCTTCCCGGACCGCGAATGTGTCGCGCTGGGCGCTGCGAACATGGTTTCGGGCTTGTGCGGCGGCATGGGCGGCTGCGCGATGATCGGCCAGACGGTGATCAACCTCAGCTCCAATGGCCGTGGCCGGCTGTCGGGTGTGGTGGCGGGGGTGATGATCCTGCTGTTCGTGTTGTTCCTGTCGCCGCTGATCGAGCGCATTCCGCTGGCGGCGCTGGTGGGGGTGATGTTCGTGGTGGCCCAGCAGACCTTTGCCTGGGCCTCGTTGCGGGTGCTGCACAAGGTGCCGGTCAGCGATGTGCTGGCGATCATCGCGGTCACCGTGGTGACGGTGTTCACCGACCTGGCCACGGCGGTGCTGTTCGGCATCGTCATCGCGGCGGTGAACTTTGCCTGGCAGCACGCGCGCGAGCTGTATGCCGACAGCCATGAAGACGCCGAGGGTAGCAAGCACTACCAGGTGCATGGCACGCTTTTCTTTGCCTCGACCACGCCATTTTTGAACCAGTTCGACCCGGCGGGCGACCCGGCCAAGGTGACCCTGGATTGCCAGCACCTGAGCTTTGTCGATTATTCGGCGGTGGCTGCGTTGAAAACCTTGCGTGAGCGCTATGCCAAGGCCGGCAAGCACCTGCGGGTGGTGCACTTGTCGGAGCGCTGCAAGAAGCTGCTCAAGCGGGCGGGCGAGCAGCACTGATTTCTGTAGCTGCGAACGCGATCCCTGTAGGAGCGGCCTTGTGTCGCGATGGGGCGCGCAGCGGCCCCATGATTTACGTCACCTGCAACACTGCCGGGGCTGCTCTGCAGCCCTTTCGCGACACAAGGCCGCTCCTACAGGGCGTGCGGTCTAGGGTTCCCCGCGGTTCTTCTTGACGATGGCATCGGCAATGCTGGCCGGCGCCTCGGCATAGCGGGTGAACTCCATCGAAAAACTCGCCCGCCCCTGGGTCATCGAACGCATCGAGGTGGCATAGCCGAACATCTCGCCCAGCGGCACCTCGGCGCGGATCACCTTGCCGGCCGGGGTCTCGTCGCCGTCCTGGATCATCCCCCGGCGCCGGCTCAGGTCGCCGAGAATGTCGCCCTGGTACTCTTCAGGCGTGACCACCTCGACCTTCATCACCGGCTCCAGCAGCACCGCGCCGCCTTTTTGCGACAGCTGCTTGGTGGCCATGGAGGCGGCGATCTTGTAGGCCATTTCGTTGGAGTCGACGTCGTGGTACGAGCCGTCGAACACCGCCGCCTTGAGGTTGATCAGCGGGTAGCCGGCCAGCACGCCGTTCTTCATCTGCTCCTCGATGCCTTTTTGAATCGCCGGGATGTACTCGCGCGGTACCACGCCGCCAACGATCTCGTTGATGAACTCCAGGCCCTCCTTGCCCTCATCGCCCGGGGCGAAGCGAATCCAGCAGTGGCCGTACTGGCCGCGCCCGCCGGACTGGCGCACGAAGCGCCCCTCGATCTCGCAGGTGTTGCGGATCTTCTCGCGGTAGGCCACCTGGGGTTTGCCGATATTGGCCTCGACGTTGAATTCGCGGCGCATGCGGTCGACGATGATGTCCAGGTGCAACTCGCCCATGCCGGAGATGATGGTCTGCCCGGTCTCTTCGTCGGTGCGCACGCGGAACGAGGGGTCTTCCTGGGCCAGCTTGCCCAGGGCGATGCCCATCTTCTCCTGGTCGGCCTTGGTCTTCGGTTCTACCGCCACCGAAATCACCGGGTCGGGGAAGTCCATGCGTTCGAGGATGATCGGCTTGTCCATGTCGCACAGGGTGTCGCCGGTGGTGACATCCTTCATGCCGATCAGTGCAGCGATGTCGCCGGCGCATACGTCCTTGATCTCGGCGCGCTGGTTGGCGTGCATCTGCACCATGCGGCCGATGCGCTCCTTCTTGCCCTTGACCGAGTTGAGCACCGCGTTGCCCGAACTGAGCACGCCGGAATACACCCGGGCAAAGGTGAGGGTGCCGACGAACGGGTCGGTGGCAATCTTGAAGGCCAGCGCCGAGAACGGCTCCTTGTCGTCGGCGTGGCGTTCCAGGTGCTTGTCTTCATCGTCCGGGTCGGTGCCCTTGATCGCCGGGATTTCCGACGGGGCGGGCAGGTAGTCGATCACCGCATCCAGCATCAGCGGCACGCCCTTGTTCTTGAACGACGAGCCGAGAATGGTGGGCACGATTTCGTTGGCGATGGTGCGCTTGCGCAGGGCGGCCTTGATTTCATCGACCGTAAGCTCCTCGCCGTCGAGAAACTTCAGGGTCAGCTCGTCATCGGCTTCGGCCGCAGCTTCCACCATGTGCGCACGCCACTCGTCCGCCAGGGCCTGCAGCTCGGCGGGGATGGGTTCTTCGCGGTAGCTGGTGCCGTTGTCGGCGTCGTTCCAGTAGATGGCTTTCATCTTCACCAGGTCGATCTGGCCGATGAAGTTCTCTTCGCTGCCGATGGCCAGCTGGATGGGCACCGGGTGGTGGCCCAGGCGCTGGTCGATCTGCTTGACCACCCGCAAAAAATCCGCGCCCTGGCGGTCCATCTTGTTGATGTAGGCCAGGCGCGGCACATGGTACTTGTTGGCCTGGCGCCACACCGTCTCGGACTGCGGCTCGACGCCGTCGGCGCCACTGAACACCACCACCGCGCCATCGAGCACGCGCAGCGAGCGTTCCACTTCAATGGTGAAGTCGACGTGGCCGGGGGTGTCGATGATGTTGAAGCGGTACTTGTGCTCGAACTGCTTGGTCGAGCCCTGCCAGAACGCGGTGGTGGCCGCCGAGGTGATGGTGATGCCGCGTTCCTGTTCCTGGGCCATCCAGTCCATGGTCGCGGCGCCGTCGTGCACCTCGCCCATCTTGTGGTTGACCCCGGTGTAGAACAGGATGCGTTCGGTGGTGGTGGTCTTGCCGGCGTCGACGTGGGCGACGATGCCGATGTTGCGGTACAGCTCGATGGGCGTGGTGCGGGCCATGGCGGGTCACCTGCGGGTGAGGGTTCTCCCAAGGTAGCAGAGGGGGAGAATCCTGCCGGGGGACTGTCCGCTGCAGGGGGACGCGATCGTTTGTAGGAGCGGCCTTGTGTCGCGAAAGGGCTGCGAAGCGGCCCCAGATTTTCGGCATCATGCGAAATCGCCGGGGCTGCTGCGCAGCCCTTTCGCGACACAAGGCCGCTCCTACAAGGGGGGGTCAGTCGGCCTGCACCTGCAACTGCCACTGGCCTTCGCTCTCGCGGGCCAGGCCGCTGGCCGGCAGCAGCGCCAGCAGGCGTTCGTGCAGGGCCGCGTCGGTGAAAGACAGCAGGGTGGCCATGTCCAGCGCACCCACGGTGATCAGGTCGTGCTTGGTGTACGACAGCCAGGCCTTCTTCAGCACCAGCAGCACGTCGCTGCCGGCGGTGTTGGCGAAGCGCCGGTTCAGGGTGCGGCCTTCCAGCTCGAAGGTGTGGCGGTGGCTGTAGCTGCTTTCGTCACCGGCGCCCTCGACACAGCGGTGGCAGCGGCACGGGCCTTCGCCGAAGGCGTTGCGCAAGTAGTTGTTGAAGTCCACGACGGGCTTGAGGGTCAGGCGTTTGTCGACCTCGAACAGGTCGGCGATCAGGGGTTGTTCGGCGCTCACTCGGTATCCTCGCGTGGTGGGGCATGCATCGGCGGGCACCCTAACAGATCGGGGCATGCAGATCACCTGTTGCAGGCCGGTCTGCGATCGGGCCGCTAGAGACAACGCCGGGCGTCTGCCGTACCCTTACGCCATTTCCAGCCCCAGAACCCCCGAGGTAACCCCGCTTGAGCACCAAGTACCCCTACATCGCCACCGTGACCGTCAGCTGCGAAGACCGTGGCGGCGACACCGAGGCCTCGGAAAACACCAACCAGCGCGTGGGCCTGGAGGCGGTGACCGAAACCCTGAAGAAGGTGCATTTCGTCGGAACCCTCGCAGCCCCGGAAAAATCCGCCACGCACATCTGCGTCACCCTCGAGAACGGCCTCACCTACTACGGCCCGATCGTCAACGGCCACGCCGAGCTCGAAGGCGGCTGGATCGCCTTCGAATGCGACATGCTCACCCCTGAAGAGCTGGGCCTGTAACCCTCAACTCAGCTCCGCCAGGCACTGCTCGAGGATATCCAGCCCTTCCTCGAGCACGGCAGGTTCGATGGTCAGCGGTGCCAGCAGGCGAATGATGTGCCGCGCCTTGCCGCTGGGCATCAGCAGCAGCCCCTTGGCCCTTGCGGCCTCCAGCACCTTGGCCAGTTGTGCCGGTGCCGGGCTGCCATCGGCATTCACCAGTTCGATGCCGCGCATGGCGCCAACCCCGGTCAGGCGCCCCAGGTAGCTGCACACCCCAGAAGCCTTCCAGCGTGCATGACGCGCGGTGATCGCCTGCTCCTGGCGTTCACCCCAGGTGGCGAGGTTTTCATCGGTCATCTGCGCAAGGCTCGCCAGCGCCGCTGCACAGGCGATCGGGTTGCCCGAATAGGTGCCGCCCAGGCCGCCTTTGGGCAGGGCCGCCATCAGCTCCTGGCGCCCGACCAGGGCCCCCAACGGCATGCCGCCGGCGATACTCTTGGCCAGCAGCAGCAGGTCCGGCTCGATGCCCAGGCGCGGGAAGCCGAAGCGTTGCCCGGTGCGGCCAAAGCCGGACTGGATCTCGTCGATGATGATCAGGATGCCGTGCTCGTCGCAGAGGCGCCGCAGTGCCTGGGCGAAGGCCGGGTCCATGGCCAGGAAGCCGCCTTCGCCCTGTACCGGCTCGAAGATGAACGCCGCCACGTCCTCCACCGCCAACTCTACGCTGAACAGCCGCTCCATGGCCTTGAGCGCCTGCTCGCCGCTGACCCCGGTGTCGGCACCGGGGTAGGGCAAGTGGTAAACCGGGCCCGGCAGTTCACCCACCCGCTGCTTGTACGGCGCAACCTTGCCGTTGAGGTTGAGGGTGGCCAGGGTGCGGCCATGGAAGGCGCCGTCGAAGGCGACGATGGCCCGTTTGCCAGTGGCGCCACGGGCCACTTTCAGGGCGTTCTCCGCCGCTTCCGCACCGCTGTTGGTGAGCATGCCGGCCAGCGGGTAACCCACCGGCACGAACTGGCACAACTGCGCCATCAGCTCAAGGTACGGGCCATGGGGTGCGGCGTTGAAGGCGTAGTGGGTCAGGCGCGTGGCCTGCTGCTGGATGGCCGCCACCACCGCCGGGTTGCAATGGCCCAGGTTGAGTACGCCGATACCGCCGACGAAGTCGATGTAGCGTTTGCCGGTGGTGTCCCACACTTCGGCGTTGCGGCCGTGGGAAAGTGTAATGGGGTGAACGATGGCAATGGATTGGCTGATACTGTCCGGGGTCATTTGCACGCGGCCTGTTGTTCGAATATGGGCAATATCCAAGCGTGTCGCGTGTATATTCCGCAAACGAATTATTGGATTGCGATCATTCCTCCAATTCGCGATGTGTGCACATTCCTGTAGGAGCCGGCTTGCCGGCGATCACCGGCGCAGCCGGTGCCACCAATCGCCTGTCAGGGCCTCATCGCCGGCAAGCCGGCTCCTACAGGGGGCTGCTGACCGTTAGCCTTCCTCGGCCACCCGCTCACGAATCCACTGCACGAACGCCCGCACCTTGGGCACCTCGGCGGCATGCTCGGCATGGGCCATGAAGTGCCGGCCATTGCTCGCCACCGGGTGGTCCCAGGCCACCACCAGCTTGCTTTCGGCGAGCTCCTCAGCCACCAGGTAGCGCGGAATCAGCGCAATGCCGCACCCGGCGATGGCGGCGCGGATGCACAGGTAGAACGTGTCGAAGCGCGGCCCGTGGTAGCTGTTCTGGCTGTGCAAGCCAAGCCCCAGGAACCACTCGTGCCAGGCCTCCGGGCGCGAGGCGCACTGCAGCAGGCGGTGTTCGGTCAAGGCTTCGGCGCTGGCAAAGCGCTGGCGGGCCAGCAGCGCCGGCGCGCACACCGGCACCACCTCCTCGCTGAACAGCTCGATGCAGGTGGCCCCCGGCCAGGTGCCCTGGCCGAAAAAGAATGCGATATCGGCCTTGGCCTGCACCAGGTCGAACGGCTCCAGTTCGTTGCGAATATCCAGGTGAATACGCGGATAGCGTTCGCCGAAACCCTTCAGCCGCGGCACCAGCCAGCGCGCGCCGAAGGTTGGTTGGGTGGCGATGCGCAGCACCTCGGTCTCGTCGCCGTAGCTGAGGATGTAGCGGCTGGAGATGTCGATCTGGGTGAGGATCTTGTTCACCTCGGTGAGGTACAGCGCGCCGGCCGGGGTCAGGTGCAGGCGCCGGCGAATGCGCTGGAACAGCGGGTGGGCAAGCATGTCCTCAAGCTGCGCCACCTGCTTGCTCACCGCGCTCTGGGTCAGGTGCAGCTCTTGCGCGGCGCGGGTGAAGCTCAGGTGCCTGGCCGCGGCCTCGAAGCACTGCAGGGCGGTGGTGGAGGGCATCAGGCGTTTGGACATGGCAGTGGTTCAACCCCGCGAAAAAGGAAGGAGTTCATTCTTTTTTAGAATGATGTGCTTCGAAAAGGTCGTTTTGTCGACCCGCCCTCATAGATTAATACTGACCAAGGTCAATGATTTCAACCGGGTTTGCGAAGAGGAGGGCAATCGCGCAACCGGCATTCAACAAGAACAACAAAGAGCAACTCACACTTTGCGAATTCTGCTTCAACTTTCAGCCGTCATTGCAACGGCCGACCCATTCGAGGGTTCCCCATGGTATCGCCCAACAACAAGAAACAGCGTTCCCTGCAACACGGCCTGACCTCCCGTCAGGTGTCGATGATTTCCATCGCCGGCATCATCGGCGCCGGGTTGTTCATCGGCTCGTCCAACGCCATCGCCACCGCCGGCCCGGCGATTCTCATCTCCTACGCCATGACCGGCCTGCTGGTGCTGCTGGTGATGCGCATGCTCGGCGAAATGGCCATCGCCAACCCCAACAGCGGCTCGTTTTCCACCTACGCCTCCGAGGCCATCGGGCCCTGGGCAGGCTTTACCATCGGCTGGCTGTACTGGTGGTTCTGGGTGCTGATCATCCCGGTCGAGGCCATCGCCGGTGCCGACATTCTGCACGCCTACTTTCCGGCGGTGCCGTCGTGGCTGTTCGCCTTCCTGATCATGCTGGTGCTGTCGGGCACCAACCTGGTCAGCGTGAAGAACTTCGGCGCCTTCGAGTACTGGTTCGCGCTGGTCAAGGTGGTGGCGATCATCGCCTTCATTGTGGTCTGCAGCCTGGCGGTATTCGGCTTCTGGCCGCTGGCCGAGGTGTCCGGCGTCAGCCGCCTGTGGGAAAGCGGCGGGTTCATGCCCAACGGCTTTGGCACCGTGCTTGGCGGCGTGTTGATCACCATCTTCTCGTTCTTCGGTGCCGAGATCGTCACCATCGCCGCCGATGAAACCGCCAACCCGAAAGACAAGATTCGCCGCGCCACCAACCTTGTGGTGTACCGCATCGCCATCTTCTACCTGGCGTCGATCTTCCTGGTGGTGTCGCTGGTGGCCTGGAACGACCCGCAGCTCAAGGCGGTCGGTTCGTTCCAGCGTGTGCTTGAGGTGCTCAACGTGCCCGGCGCCAAGCTGCTGGTGGATATCGTGGTGCTGGTGGCGGTGACCAGCTGCATGAACTCGGGGTTGTACACCGCCTCGCGCATGCTCTATTCGCTGGGGGCCCGTGGCCAGGCGCTGCGCATGACCAAGCGTATTTCCGGGGCTGGCGTGCCGACTGTGGCAGTGATCTTCTCGACCCTGGCCGGCTTTGCCGGGTGCCTGGTGAACTACGTGTTCCCCGGCAAGGTGTTCGGCTTTTTGCTGTCCACCACCGGCGCGATTGCGCTGCTGGTGTACCTGGTGATTGCCGTGTCACAACTGCGCATGCGTGCCCGCGCCGAGCGTGAAGGGCGCACGCCGGAGCTGAAAATGTGGCTGTTCCCGTGGCTCACCTGGCTGGTGATCGGCACCATCGTGATGGTGCTGGGCTACATGCTGTTCAGTGACGCCTACCGCTACGAGACGCTGATGACTGCCGGGGTGACGCTGTTCATCCTGCTGGTGTCGTTGACCCAGCGGCGGGGCAAGGTGGGTGCGGTGCAGGCTGTCTAATAGAAGCTGGGCCGCGTTGCGGCCCTTCGCGGGTAAACCCGCTCCCACAGGTTTTGCACGAGCCTGTGGGAGCGGGTTTACCCGCGAAGGGCTGCAAGGCAGCCCTAGTCAACCTCACCCCGTACGGAACCGTCCCACCAACTGCTGCTGATGTTCCGCCAGGCGCGCCAGCTCCTGGCTGGTGACCGCCGTCTGCTGCGCGCCGGCACTTACCTGAATCACCAGGTCGTTGATCTCGTTGACGTTGCGGTTGATATCCTCCGACACCGCGCTTTGTTCCTCGGCCGCCGAGGCAATCTGGATGTTGCGGTCGCTGATCCGCGCCACCCCCTCGGTGATCGAGGCCAGCAACTCACCGGCTCTACCAATACGGCTGGCGCCGGACTGCGCCTTGCCCAGGGTTTCCAGCATCGAGCTGCTGGCGCGCTCGGAGCCGGCCTGCAGGTTGCTGATCATCTGCTGGATATTGCCGGTGGACTCCTGGGTGCGCTGCGCCAGGGTACGCACCTCCGACGCCACCACCGCAAAACCCCGGCCATGGTCGCCGGCCCGGGCCGCCTCGATGGCCGCGTTCAGCGCCAGCAGGTTGGTCTGCTCGGCGATGCCGCGTATCACATCCAACACCGACGAGATGGCATCGCTCTCGCGCTTGAGGTCGTCGATGATCGCCGCAGTTTGCTCGGCCTGGGTCGATAGTTCGTGAATCAGCGTGATGGTGCCTTGCACCTCGGCGCGCCCCTCGGCGCTGCTGGTGTGAATCTGCTGGGACAGGCTGGCGGCATCGGTGGTGCTCTGCGCCACCTCGCGCACCGTGGCGCTCATCTGGTTGATGGCGGTGGCCACAAGCTCGGTGCTCTGGCGCTGCTGCTCGACGCTGCGGCTGGTCTGCTGGGTTACCGCCGAAGACTCCTCGGCGGCCGTGGCCACCTGGGCGGTGGCGCTGCCGATCTCGCGCACGATCTCGGCCAGCTCGCTGGCCATGCGGTTGAGGTTGCCTGCGATCTGGCCGAACTCGTCCTTGCTGTGGTAAGCGGCGCGTGCGGTGAGGTCGCGGCGGGCCAGGCCGTCGAGGGCGGCGTTGATGTCGTTCACCGCCTTGCCGATGCTGGCGATGATCAGCCACGACAGCAGCGCCACCATGGCCAGGGCCAGCAGGGTGCCGGCCAGGGTCAGCCACAATGCCTGGCTGGCCTGGCCGCGGGCCTCGAGGGCCAGCGTGCCGACGTTTTCCGCCAGGGCCTGTTCGATGTCGCTCATCTGGTCGATGCGCCGGGTGGCGGTCTCGAACCAGGCTTCGGGCTTGATACCCAGTGGTTGGCCCAGCGGTATTTCCACGGCCAAACTTTGCAACTTGGCCACCTCACGGGTGGCGGTGCTCTGCAGGCTTTGCTGGAACTGGCTGAGGATGGCCGCCGGTGCCTTGCGCTGGAAACCGTCGGCATAGGCCGAAAACTCACCCAGGTTGCGGCTGAAGCGCGACAGCAGCGTGGCGTCGAAATGGTCCTGGTTGAAGGCCAGGCCCAATATCACCCGTTCACGCCCGGCGCGCTCTTTCAATTCGATGAATTGGTTGAGTGCGCCCAATGCATGCACCACGGCAGTATCACTGACGCGGTTTTCCAGTAACTGGGTATAACCGATCAGGGTCTTGATCAGTTCGGTGTAGCGGCTGGCGGAGTCGACACTGCCGATGCTCAGCGAGTCGACTTGCCCGCGCAAGCTGCCCAAGGTGTCGAGTGCTGCCAGCAAGGGGGCGATATCGGCATGCTTTGCCGTGGGCAGGCCACGCACCGCATCCAGCGCCGTGTCGCTGTCCTTGCGCAACTGCACCAGGCGCTCGGCCATGCTGCTGCCGCGGCTGCCGATGAACACGCCGCTGGCGCCGCGTTCACGTTGCAACAGGGTAATCAACTGGCTCAGGGATTGCGCGGTGTGGCTGGCGGCGACGGTACTTTCCATGTCGCGCAGGGTTCGGTAGTTATCGGCCAGGTATAAGCCGGCCAGTGCCAGAAAGCCCAGCAGGGGAAACAACAGGATCAACAATAACTTCAGACGAAGCGGTGCATTGGTCAGCATGCTTCTGGCCTCGCAGGTAGTGGCAGGAGGGGTATAAGGCGTGGCTATTGTTGGTTAGTGGCTCACGGCCATTATTGTACGGCTATTCAATTTATATGCGAAAGATGCAAGTTCGGTGAAGTTGAAAATATTAATGCGCTATATTGATGCGCGCAGCCGCACATTGATCCAGATCAGTGCATTATTGTTTTGATGTTTATTATTTTGGCGCTTGTTAATTAATGCCGCGGTAGTTGGCTTGTTTGGTCAGGTGTTCACGAACCCCGTTTGCGGCGCTACGATCCACCCTCAGCATCCTGCCAATTCCAACAAGCAAAAGGGCGCCCATGAACGAACACGCATTTTCCCTGCAACAACTCGCCGCCCCCGATGGCACCTGCTATGGCTGTGGCTGTGCCCACCCCAGCGGCCTGCACCTGAACAGCCACTGGGACGCCGACGGTATCCACCTGCTGTGCCGGCACAGTCCTGACCCGGCCTTTATCGGTTGGCCCGGGCTGGTGTACGGCGGCCTGCTGGCCATGCTGGTGGACTGCCACTCCAACTGGACCGCCATGGCCCACCACTACCGCGCCGAAGGCCGCGAGCCCGGCAGCCTGCCGCGCATCGACTGCGTCACCGGCCAGCTTGGCCTCAGCTACCTCAAGCCCACGCCCATGGGCGTGGAGTTGCTGCTCAAGGCGCGGGTGGAAGGGGAGGTGGGGCGCAAGACCCGGGTCATCTGCGAAGTCTGGGCCGGCGATGTGCTCACCGTCAGCGCCGATTCGGTGTTCGTGCGGGTCGATACCGAACGGCTCAAGCAACAGGCCCACGGCGCGGCCTGAGCCTTGCGCCTGCAGGGTGGGGCTGGCATTGTCGGGCGACACCCGGATGCCCGACAGGACGTTGCCATGCCCTACCAGATTCGCCCGGCCCGCCACACCGACTGTGCTGCCCTGAGCCAGGTCGGCCAGGCCACCTTCGCCCTGGCCAGCCCACCCGACAGCGCGCCGGCCGCGCTGCAGCACTACATCGCCCATCACCTGCAAGCCGAGCATTTCCAGCAGCACCTGCTGCACCCGCACAAGCGCTTGCTGGTGGTGGAGCAGGGCGGCCAGGTGCTGGGCTACAGCATGCTCGACCTGGCTCCGGGCGAGCTGGGCATCGCCGCCGCCGACCATCTGGTGGAAATCTCCCGCTGCTACGTGCTGCCGGTCGCCCACGGCCAGGGTGCGGCGCAGCAGTTGCTGGAGGCGACCCTGGCGCGCACCCATGGCGCGGTGCGTTTGACCGTTAACGAACTCAACGCCCGGGCCATCCGTTTTTACCAGCGCAATGGTTTTGCCAAGGTGGGCGAGGCGGTCTTCCCCTGCGGTGATGAGCGGCATCGTGATTGGGTGATGGTCAGGCCAGCCGCTTGCCCGTAAGGTGGTAGCCCTTCCACTGCCAAGGCACGCCCATGACCGATCTGTCTGCTTTCCCGATTACCCGCAAATGGCCGGCGCAGCACCCTGAGCGGCTGCAGTTGTACTCGCTGGCGACCCCCAACGGGGTCAAGGTGTCGATCATGCTCGAGGAGCTGGGCCTGCCCTATGAAGCGCACAAGGTCAGCTTCGACAGCGACGACCAGCTCAGCCCGGAGTTCATCTCGCTCAGCGCCAACAACAAGATCCCGGCCATCCTCGACCCCGACGGCCCGGGTGGCCAACCGTTGGCGCTGTTCGAGTCCGGGGCGATTTTGCAGTACCTGGCCGAGAAAAGCGGCAAGCTGCTCAGTCATGACCCGGCCCAGCGTTACCAGACCCTGCAGTGGCTGATGTTCCAGATGGGCGGCGTCGGGCCGATGTTCGGCCAGGTGGGTTTCTTCCACTTCTTCGCCGGCAAGGAATACGAGGACAAGCGCCCGCGTGACCGCTACGTGAACGAGTCCAAGCGTTTACTCGGCGTGCTGGACCGGCACCTGAAGGGCCGTGAGTGGATGGTCGATGCGTACAGCATCGCCGATATCGCCATTTTCCCCTGGGTGCGCAACCTGGTGGAGCGCTACAACGCCCGTGAGCTGGTGGGTTTCGATGAGTTCAAGGAAGTACAGCGGGTGCTGGCGCGGTTCCTCGAGCGCCCGGCGGTGCAGCGCGGGTTGAAGATCCCGGGGTGATCGCTTCAGCACTTGTAGGAGCGGCCTTGTGTCGCGATGGGGCGCGAAGCGGCCCCAGAGTCTCGGACTCATGCAGGATCGTCGGGGGCGCTTCGCGCCCCTTTCGCGACACAAGGCCGCTCCTACAGGGTATCTGCAGCGCTTTGTGCGGGGTCAGAACACCTGGTTCAACACCCAATACAAACACCCCGCCAGCAACATCGCCGCCGGCAAGGTCAGCACCCAGGCCATCAGCAGGTTGATCAGCGTACGCCGCTGCAGCCCCGAGCCCGTGGCGACCATGGTGCCGGCCACCCCCGAGCTGAGCACGTGGGTGGTGGATACCGGCAACCCGAACATGTCTGCCGCACCAATGGTGCACATCGCCACCACCTCCGCCGAGGCGCCCTGGGCGTAGCTCAGGTGGGTTTTGCCGATCTTCTCGCCCACCGTCACCACGATGCGCTTCCAGCCGACCATGGTGCCCAGCCCCAGGGCGATGGCCACCGCCACCTTGACCCACAGCGGGATGTAGCGGGTGGCATCGTCCAGTTGGCGCTTGAACAGTTGCACGTGGTTGGCGGTGTCGGCGTCGAAGGCCACCAGCTTGTGCTTGTCGAGCAGGCGGATCACTTCGCTGGTCAAGTACATATCGTTGCGCACGTTGGCCATGGCTTCGGCCGGTACGCGCTTGAGCGAGCCGTAACCTTTGACCTCTTCACCGATCATGCCGGTGAGTGCGGCCAGGGCGGGTACCAGCTCGGGGCTGGCCTTGGGTTCGTTGATGAAGGCTGTCAGGGTTTGGCGCGGGTCGGCCACTGCCGGTTGCGGTGCACTGCGTACCAAGGCCTGGCGGGTTACCTCGGCTACCGCCGAGAACTGCAGGGCCTGCTCGTTGGGCATGGTCTTGTTCAGGGCGTAGGCCATCGGCAGGGTGCCGACCAGGATCAGCATGATCAAGCCCATGCCCTTTTGCCCGTCGTTGGAGCCATGGGCGAACGACACCCCGGTGCAGGTGAGGATCAGCACGCCGCGGATCCACCAGGGCGGCGGAGTCTGCCCCTCAGGGGCCTGGTACAGCTCGCGGCGTTTGACCAGGGCGCGCAGGGCCAGCAACAGCAGGGCGGCGCAGGCGAAACCGATCAGCGGCGAGAACAGCAGGGCATAGCCCACCTTGCTGGCCTGGCCCCAGTCCACCCCGCTGGTGCCGTCGCGCCCGTGCATCAGGGCGTTGGCCACGCCCACGCCGATGATCGAGCCGATCAGGGTGTGCGATGACGAGGCCGGCAGCCCCAACCACCAGGTGCCAAGGTTCCAGATGATCGCCGCCAGCAGCAGCGAGAACACCATGGCGAAGCCCGCCGTGGAGCCCACCTGCAGAATCAGCTCCACCGGCAGCAGGGCGATGATGCCAAATGCCACCGCACCGCTGGAAAGCAGCACGCCGAGGAAGTTGCACAGGCCCGACCACACCACCGCCACCGGTGCCGGCAACGAGTGGGTGTAGATGACCGTGGCCACGGCGTTGGCGGTATCGTGGAAGCCGTTGACGAATTCAAAGCCCAAGGCGATCAGCAGCGCCAGGCCCAGCAACAGGAAAGGTGTGACCGTGGTGACTATGGTGCCGCTGGCGCTGACGTCCTGCTTGAGGCTGTAGAAGGTGTAAGCCAGGCCCGCCAGCAGCAGGCCGAAGAACAGCACCAGGGTGGCGCGGCCGGGGCGCTGGGACAGGTGCGGGCGGGAGTCGCGCGGGGTCAGGGCATCCTGGCTGACCATCGAGGGCGTTGTCATGGGGGCTCCGAGGCATCGACGCTTGGGGGGAGTTTCCAATCCTAGAAACAATTCGTTACCAAGGCGTGACCTCGGTCAACGGAACTCCTAGTCTAGAAGGCACCTCCCGATTGCCAAGCGAGTCACCATGATCTACTGCAAGCGCGTCTACGAACCGGCCGCCCCCGGCGATGGCCAGCGTGTGCTGGTGGACCGCTTATGGCCGCGTAACAGACGCAAGCAAGACCTGCACGGGCAGTGGCTGCGCGAAGTGGCGCCATCCGACGAACTGCGCAAGGCGTTGCATGCCGGCGAGGTGGATTTTGCCGGGTTCACGCAGCGTTACCGGCAGGAATTGGCTGCCCGTCCTGAGCATTGGTACCCGTTGCTGGACCTTGCCCAGCAGGGCAACCTGACGTTGCTGTATGCCGGCAAGGATACCGAGCACAACAATGCCCGGGTGCTGGCTGATTGGCTGGAGGACGAACTGCTGCGGCGCGGGCCGGGCAGTTCGCCGGTGTGCTATGCCCCTTGAGTTGATCGCGGCCAGCGATGCCCACCTGACCTTTGCCCGCGACCTGACCCGGCGCGCCATGCTGCCTTACTACCGCGAGTTCGACCTGCTGTGGATCGAGGAGGCCTTCGATGAAGCCTGGGGTTGGCGGGAGCAGTGGCTGGTGGTGGAGCAGGGCGAGGTGCTGGGTTTTTGCAGCCTGAGCCAGGACCGGCAGGCGTTGTTCATTCGCGAATTGCATCTTTTGCCGGAGCACCGTGGGCGTGGGGTGGGAGGCTGGGTGCTGGAGCAGTTGGCGCGGTGGGCGGCGCAACGTCGCCTGCCTTGCCTGCGGTTGATGGTGTTTCGCAGCAACCCGGCGCGGCAGTTGTACCGGCGCCGGGGCTTCATGGAGATGGGCGAGGACGAGTGCTTTGTGCGCATGCAGCGCAGCATCGCCTGCAGATGAGCCGGAACGGTTATCCCGGCAGATCGATATCGATGCGGCCCTTTACTTCGTGGCGTTGACCATTACGGTCGAAGTGAAACTCGAAGGTGGCCTTGAGCACCTTGTCGACTTCGAACTGGCTGACTGAGATTTTGCCGGTGCCGGGCTCTTGCGATTCATCCTCGACGAAGAAGCGTACCGCGCTGTTCTGGGGTGTGAACGATATGGTCTTGCCTGTGGCGAAGGTTTCGGCATGCAAAACAATCATCAGTTCGGCTCTTTTATCTAGAGCGAGGCCCACGGCAGCGAATTTGTTTGGGTAGAAATACACCCAGTTCATGGCGCCGCTCCAATACTCGACACCCTGTCGAGTGGCGCGGGTGCTCACTGTGCCGACCTTGCGCTTGAACGATTCGGGTTTGGCGGTAGGGGAGAGCAGCCTGTCGGTGTGGTTGCTGGTGCTGGTCATGATGCAGCCCTGGGCGATGGAAGAAGTCTCGATGCTATGTCGACTTTTCGCTCGTCACTACTGGCAGTTTTATCAGTTGCAAAGGGCTGAATCCCTCGCTTGCACAGGGTTTTCCGATTGACTTGTTCGTTGTATTCCATTTAAGGCAAGGGAAATGGCGTAATGATGGCTTGCGAATATTGGATCCAATTGGCATAGTGCCCAGGCGAATGCGCAGGCATTCACTCGGGTGCGGGATGCACTCGTTATCCATCCATGCAAAGGAGGCAAAAGATGAGCGGATTCGGCCCACGGTTGAGAGAAGAGCGCGAACGCCTGGGGCTTACCCAGCGGGTGTTCGGCGATGTTGGCGGCGTCGAGCCCAACGCCCAGGGCAAGTACGAAAGCGGCGAGCGTACGCCACGCATGGACTACCTGGCCGCCGTCGCCGCCCGCGGCGTCGACGCCCTCTACGTGCTGACCGGCACCCCGACCCCAGCCCCTCTCGACAGCCTGACCACCGACGAAGATCGCCTGCTCGGAGCCTTCCGCCGCCTGCCGGCAGACGACCAGGCGGCTGTCTGGCACCTGCTCAACCGGCTCGCCGGCGAGGTGGGGGAGGAGCAGCCACTGGTCATTCGCCGCTTCGAGCGCCAGGCCGGCTTCCTGGACGGCTTGCGCCAGTGAGTGTGAGGGTCGCCGGCAGCTCTGCGGGCGGCCTAATTAACCGTTCAGGCCACTAGGTCGGCGGTGAAAAATTTTGTTAAGGTGGCGGGATCCAATCGCCCCACTGACGAGGTGCATGCTTGATAAGGGTCCTGGTGGTCGACGATCACGATCTGGTGCGTACCGGTATCACGCGCATGCTGGCTGACATCGATGGCCTGCAGGTGGTGGGCGAGGCCGACTCGGGCGAGTCTGCACTCAAGCTTGCCCGCGAGCTGAAGCCGGACGTGGTGTTGATGGACGTGAAGATGCCAGGGATCGGTGGGCTGGAAGCAACCCGCAAGCTGCTGCGCAGCCACCCCGACATCAAGGTGGTGGCAGTGACCGTGTGCGAGGAAGACCCGTTCCCCACCCGCCTGATGCAGGCTGGCGCCGCCGGCTACCTGACCAAAGGCGCAGGGCTCGACGAAATGGTCCAGGCCATCCGCCTGGCCTTCGCCGGGCAACGCTACATCAGCCCGCAGATTGCCCAGCAGTTGGCGCTCAAGTCGTTCCAGCCCCAGGGCTCGCCGTTCGACTCGCTGTCGGAGCGGGAAATCCAGATCGCCCTGATGATCGTCGGCTGCCAGAAGGTGCAGATCATCTCTGACAAGTTGTGTCTGTCACCCAAGACCGTCAATACTTACCGCTATCGGATCTTCGAAAAACTCTCGGTCACCAGCGACGTCGAACTGACGCTGCTGGCTGTCCGCCACGGTATGGTCGACGCAAGTCTCTAAGCACACCCCCATGTCACACACCTTTGATGCCAGTGCCTTCCTGGCCACCTGCAGCGGCCGCCCGGGCGTGTACCGGATGTTCGATGCCGAGGCGCGTCTGCTCTACGTGGGCAAGGCCAAGAACCTCAAAAAGCGCCTGGCCAGCTATTTTCGCAAGACTGGCCTGGCGCCCAAGACCGCCGCGCTGGTAGGTCGCATCGCGCAGGTCGAAACCACCATCACCGCCAACGAGACCGAGGCGCTGCTGCTGGAGCAGACGCTGATCAAGGAGTGGCGGCCGCCCTACAACATCCTGCTGCGTGACGATAAGTCCTACCCCTATGTATTCCTGTCTGACGGTGAATTCCCACGCCTGGGGATTCATCGCGGCGCCAAGAAGGCCAAGGGCCGTTACTTTGGCCCGTACCCCAGCGCCGGTGCCATTCGCGAAAGCCTGAGCTTGTTGCAAAAGGCCTTTTCGGTGCGCCAGTGCGAGGACAGCTACTACGCCAACCGCACCCGCCCGTGCCTGCAATACCAGATCAAGCGCTGCAAGGGCCCCTGCGTGGGGCTGGTGGAGCCTGCCGAATACGCCGAGGACGTGCGCCATTCGATGATGTTTCTGGAAGGCCGCAGCCAGCAGCTGGGCAACGAGCTCAACGCCGAGATGGAAGCGGCCGCCATGGCCCTGAACTTTGAGAAGGCTGCCGAACTGCGTGACCAGGTCGCACTGCTGCGCCGGGTACAGGACCAGCAATACATGGAGGGCGGCTCAGGCGACGTCGATGTGGTGGCGGCCTTCGTCAACCCGGGCGGCGCCTGCGTGCACCTGATCAGCGTGCGGGGCGGCCGGGTGCTGGGCAGCAAGAACTTCTTCCCGCAGGTGGGTATCGAGGAGGAGGTGGCCGAGGTGATGGCCGCATTCCTGTCGCAGTACTACCTGGGCAATGCCGAGCGCGAGCTGCCGGGCGAGCTGATCGTCAACGTGGTGCACGAGGACTTCGAGGCCATCACCGAGGCGCTGCACACCCTGCGCGGTCGCGAAGTCACCATCAGCCACCGCGTACGCGGCACCCGTGCACGCTGGCAGCAGTTGGCAGTGACCAATGCCGAACAGGCGCTCAATGCGCGCCTGGCCAACCGCCAGCACATGGCGGCGCGTTTCGAAGCACTGGCCCAGGTGCTGCAGCTGGACGAAGTGCCGCAGCGCCTGGAGTGCTACGACATCAGCCACTCCAGCGGCGAGGCCACCGTGGCCTCTTGCGTGGTGTTCGGCCCCGAGGGCGCGCTGAAGTCCGACTACCGGCGTTTCAACATCGAAGGCGTCACCGCCGGCGATGACTACGCCGCCATGCACCAGGCGCTGCAGCGTCGCTACGGGCGTATCAAGGACGGCGAAGGCAAGCTGCCCGACGTGCTGCTGGTGGACGGCGGCAAGGGCCAGCTGAACATGGCCCGCGAGGTGATGCAGGAGCTCGGCTTCAGTGACCTGACGCTGCTCGGCGTGGCCAAGGGCGTCACCCGCAAGGCCGGTTTCGAAACCCTGTACCTGAACGATGTGGCCCACGAGTTCACCCTCAAGGGCGACAACCCGGCGCTGCACCTGATCCAGCAGATCCGCGACGAGGCCCACCGTTTTGCCATTACCGGCCACCGCGCCCGGCGCGGCAAGGCGCGGCGTACCTCCAGCCTGGAAGACGTGGCCGGGGTAGGGCCCAAGCGCCGGCGCGACCTGCTGAAACATTTCGGCGGCCTGCAGGAGCTCAACCGCGCCAGTATCGACGAGATCGCCAAGGCCCCGGGCATCAGTAAAAAGCTTGCCGAGTCGATTTATGCCAGCCTGCATAGCGAGTAGAATGCCGGGCTCAACTCGCAGCCAGTCGTACCGATGAATATTCCAAACCTGCTCACCGTTCTACGCGTCCTGCTCATCCCGATCTTCATCCTGCTGTTCTATGTGCCCTATCACTGGAGCTACATGGCCGCCAGCACGGTGTTCGCCATTGCCGCCGCCACCGACTGGCTGGACGGCTACCTGGCCCGTCGGCTGCAGCAGAGCACGCCCTTCGGCGCCTTCCTCGACCCGGTGGCGGACAAGCTGATGGTGGCCGTGGCCCTGGTGCTGTTGGTGCAGGTGCACGCCAACTTCTGGCTCACGCTGCCGGCAGCAGTGATCATCGGCCGCGAGATCGTGGTGTCGGCGCTGCGCGAGTGGATGGCCGAGCTGGGCGCCCGTGCCCACGTGGCGGTGTCGAACCTGGGCAAGTGGAAAACCGCTGCGCAGATGCTGGCGCTGGTGATCCTGCTGGCCAACCCGCCGATGCTGACCTTCTGGGTGGTGCTGGGCTACGGGCTCTTGCTGGTGGCGGCGGGGCTGACGCTGTGGTCGATGATGCATTACCTGCTGGCCGCCTGGCCGCACCTGCGCGAAGGCTCAGAGCAGAAATAAAGTTTTTTTGAATCAAGGGGTTGACGCCATTCGGCAAATCGCTAGAATGGCCTCCATCACGACGCGGGAATAGCTCAGTTGGTAGAGCACGACCTTGCCAAGGTCGGGGTCGCGAGTTCGAGTCTCGTTTCCCGCTCCAGTTATAGATCTACAGAGTTCCATGGAAGTCTGTAAGTCGTTGAAAAAAGGGCCTTAGGGCCCTTTTTTCGTTCCAGCGGAAACCACCGAAAACCGGCAGTATCCGGGAAATTTAAGGCCAGATTTGAGGCCAGAATTGGAAATGCCCCAATTCGCTTTTCCGGTGGAGCTTGGTGGAGCACGAGACGAGCATTTGGCCTCTGACAGGTTCAGGAGGTCACCATGGCACTCTCGGAGATGGCGATTCGGCACGCCCGAGTCACTGGGAAGGACTATACGCTCGCTGACAGCGATGGCCTGATTCTTCACATCACCGCGCAGGGCGGGAAGATCTGGCATTTCCGTTACTACTGGGCCGGCAAGCAGAAGCGCATGTCGTTTGGTAGTTATCCGCAGCTCGGTTTACGGGGTGCGCGGACGAAGCGTGATGAAGCCCGGGCGCTGATCGCTCAGGGTACCAATCCCAGCGAACAGCGTAAGCAGCAGCGCCTGGCGGTTCGCCTCTCCAGCGATCATGCCTTCGAGGTCGTGTTCAACCAGTGGATCGCCTTTCGCCGCCTGAGTCTCAAGGAAGGCCGGCAGAGCACGCTGTCGCAAATTTTGCGCATCTTCAGCAAAGATATTCTTCCCTACCTCGGTGACCGCTCCATCTACGACGTCAGTCGTCATGTGCTCATGGGGGTGCTGGACCGCATCGAGTCTCGTGGCGCGTTCACCACCGCAGAAAAGTGCCGCACCTGGCTCAATCAATTGTTCCGCTACGCGCTTGTGCGCGTAGCGGGGCTTGAGCACAACCCCGCTGCAGACCTGGATGTGGTGGCGATGCCCAAGCCACCTGTAGAGCACAATCCTTTCCTGCGCATGGATGAGTTGCCTCAACTTCTGAACAAGCTGCGCGGCTATCATGGTGGGCAGCAGACCCTGTTGGGCATCTGGCTATTGTTGCTTACCGGAGTGCGCACCGGTGAGCTGCGTTTGGCCTCGCCGGATCAATTCGACCTGGAGCGGCGGCTCTGGGTCATCCCGCCTGAGGTGGTCAAGCAGCTGCAGCTCAAGATGCGTAAAAGCCGCAGCCAGGCCTCCAAGGTGCCGCCCTACATCGTGCCGCTATCTGTCCAGGCGGTGGAGGTGGTGAGGCTGCTGCTCGATCGTGTGGTGCCTGCGCAGCGGCATTTGCTTGCCCATCGGAGTGACTTGAGCAAGCGGATCAGCGAGAACACGTTGAACAGTGCGCTGCGGCGCATGGGGTTCGCTGATCGACTCACCGGGCACGGTATGCGTGCCACTATCTCCACTGCGCTCAATGAGATCGGTTATCCGAAAGTCTGGATTGATGCTCAGCTTTCGCATGCTGATCCCGACAAGGTCAGTGCCTCGTATAATCATGCTGAGTATGTCGAGCAGCGCCGGGCCATGATGCAGGATTGGGCCAATCGCCTGGATCTCTGGGCTCTAGGGCATGCTCAGGCAGCAGGAGCCCCCTTGACAATCCGATTGGAAGGGACGGCTTCACAGCCGATGTCGACGAATGCTTTGCGGGTTGCAGCACCGTTGCAACATGTCTGTACTCAATCCGAGTCGCGAGCGGGACGGAAGGGCGGGAGAGCAAACTGGCGGCCGTCGCTCGAGTCGGACTCTCAGGTGCCAAGCCTTGAGGTCTCTGATATTCAAAAGGAACGTGCGCAGATGCTTGCTATCTACGAAGCGCCAACTAACCTTCCACTCCCCGCGTTCGCTCGTCTAGCAGGCAAGTCCCGTGACCAGATTAATCGTGATATCAAAGCACGCCGCATTCTCTCGCTCAGCCTGGGTAACCGGGGGCAGCGTATTCCTGATTGGCAGCTAGATCCCTTGAAGCACAAACTGGTGCTGGCAGTATTCGACGCCCTCCCTTCATTGGAGGCTTGGAGTGTCCACCGACTATTGAGTGAACCGCACGCTCAGTTACGCGGTAATTCTCCACATAGTGTTGTGACCCTAGAAAATTTTGACGAATTACTTAAGATTCTGACTGGTGAATGTTAGCGCTTATGTATTAATTAACAAGGTGTCGGAAAGGCTATCAATCCTCTGGGTAGTAAATCTCACTGCGTCTGCCTGCATGCAGCGCGCCGCCCAGTTCGTTTGACAGAAACACCATGCCATTTAGGAGGGTGCCGGGCAGAGTGGATTTTGGTGAACAGATCTCCGACCACATTCTATGCTTCATCCAACAGATTGTAGCGCTTAGCGAAGTTAGTATTCCAAAGCGTATGGTAAGACTATGCTGCCATTTTTTACTGAAGCGTGCACTCATATGTCCTCCCTAAAGGATAAGCGTCTAGCTGTTATTCTTTCTGGATTGCCAAGGATTTGGAGAACGACGTTGTTCTTCGAGTTTATTATGGCGTTGCCGAAGATTTTTTCGAATTTGGTGTGTGTGAATTCCATCGAGGGAAGTTGTATGTCAGCGCAAAGACCTGCGAGGTAGTCAGGGAGGCGTACATGCTCCGCGTAGTCAGTTTTTCCGTCCATGAATGGGTAAGCAAAAATATACTGTGGTTTATTTGGGTTCTTCACAATCCCCGACTGAGCTCGAGCAACGAGAAACAGCACAAAAGCTATATCGAATGCGACCTCATTGTATTTTTCGAATGTCGCATCTCGGTCGGTGATCCATCTGATGTAAGCCGGCTCTTTGAGCTGGTTAAGCGTCAAGAAGAGGAATGCAGCGAGCGTTGATGTCAACAACACCTGCCTCGCGAGTTTCGCATTGAATTTCTTGCGTTTCACTTCGGACGCAAAATCTCCCAACGCTTTGTCAATTCGTTGCCAGTATTCTTTATCAATACCCGGTTCACTCAGCCAGGATGCGATCAGTTCCCGCATGTCGAGGCAAAACCCGTGAATATTATCGTCAGTGATGAAGTCTCGAAGCAGCTTCGACTCTCGCTCTACGATGAATGAGACGCTGAAGGCTACAGGGCAGTTGAGGTAGGAAATCAAGCCATCCGACGCCTGCCGGGTTTTCTTGAGATCCTTGGGAGCCACGTTGGCGATGTACTCCGAGAAATTCTTATCGGTGTCGTGCATCAGCGTGATGACGAACGAAAAGCTGTCGTTCGCCTTCTCCGTGTTCCCTACGCAGTAGTCCGAAAAAATATTCCAAGTTGCGTCTGGCGGGTACTGTTTGAACCAGGCCTGCATATCGCTAGTGAGCGAGGGGCTGTTGTCTGTGAGCAGCTTGAGTAGATCGAACATGCGTTTCCCTGCTGATGATGTGAAGATGCCATCCTAACAGCGGCAACAGAGAACGGTGCCAGCAAAGCTCAACGTGGTCGAGATTCACGAAGCGCTCCTACTTCTCACTGCCATCTCGGTCCCAGTCACCTCACCAGCGTATCCCAATCGCATCAGCAACAGTTTGATCCTCATCCTCACGGCGATGGACCTGGCCAAGGCCGACCCGTGGACGCTCCGGCAGAAATTCAGCGTGGTGGTGGAAAAGACTGCCCGCGAGCTCGCCGGCACACCGTGTCTGGAAATGGATGAGGCGGAGCCGCCGAAGCGAGATTTGCCGTAGCCGGATGTTTGGCAAGCAGTTGACCGAGCTGGCACCGATCAAGCAGGCGGTGGCCACCTACGCCGGCCGCGCAGCAGAAAAGCTCCGTGCCCAAGGATCAGTGTGCAAGCGCCTGCGAGTGAGCATCCGAACCGGGATGTTCAACCCGGACGAAGTGCGCCCCGCCCAGGGCGCCTTGGTGGAGTTGCCGTATCCGACCTTTGACACGTTGCTGATGACGCGGCTGGCCACCTATGCTGTCGAGCGGATCTACCGGCCCGGGTTCCGGTACAGCAAGGCCGAGGTGCTGTTGGTGGACCTGCGGCAGCCCGGCGAATTTTCTGAGGATTTGCTTGCGCTCAAGCAGCCAGTGGCGTGTGACCGGCTTATGCAGGTGATGGATGACATCAATCAGCGCTGGGGGAGGGGACGATGCGGAGCGCCAGTGTGCCGGCGACACCTGACTGGGGCATGAGGCGGGAGATGGTGAGTCAGTCGTACACAACGAGGATCCAGCAGTTGTGGGCGGTAAAGTGATGCTGCTGGCGTAGGAGGTGGGCAGTGCTAGAGATTGGCGGGCTGGTCAATGCGCTGGTTTGAAATTTTTCGTGTCCACCCCTTGACACAGAAATTAAATTAAGTAAATTTAATTTCTGTGTCAAGAAAAGCCGAGGTGGTACGAAATGGACATTTTTGGAAGCAAAGCCCAAAAATTACTAGGAGAAGCGCAAAATCTCCTTAACAGGGCCCATGAAGAGATGTCAAAAGACATCGAGGCATTGAAAGACAAGCAAATACAGACAGATGAGCGACTGGCTCGGATGGAGGCAAAGCACGATGAAGCAGCCCTAAAGATAGGTAAACTTCAAGAGTCTTTAGATGAGATTAGGGATAGCGCAATTCGAGGTGAGGTAGCAAGCGGTCAAAAGACCAAGGATGTAGCTCAGAAATTTGGGCTCTCACCTGCGCGAGTATCTCAAATTGCCCCTAGGCGTCGATATAACAACGGATAATAGTTGTAGTGTTGAGTCGTATTTCATCGGCTTGTCTCTCCGATGGAAGTTAGTTGATAATTATAGATCTTGGGCTGCCAAGGGTATGTCAAGCAGGGAGTGTTGCAGTGGATATCGAGCGACTTCAGGTTGAGGGTGGTTTCTTAGATGGCTTGGATCTCAAGTTTGCGCCAGGGCTAAACGTCATCATTGGTGCAAGAGGTACGGGGAAAACCTCTGTTATTGAACTCATAAGATATGCCCTTGGTGCTCGCAGTCATACCGCCGAAGCAAAAAACCGATCCCTTGACCATGCTAGGGCAGTTCTAGAAGGTGGAGAGGTCACGATAGTTTTAAACGATCTGATTGATGAAATCACCGTTTCGCGCGCCGCAGACGAGGACCAGCCGCGATCACCTGGACGGTTCGTGGCACCAATTGTTTTATCTCAGACAGAGGTCGAAACTCTTGGGCTGAGCGACGCAGGTCGCCTCTCTTTGATAGATGGATTCATTAATTCGCGTAGTGGGCTATCGGCAAATGAAGCGTCAGTGGTTAGCTCAATAAAAAGTATTTATAAAGAATTGCTTTCGGTTGATGCTGAGATTTTATCGCTCTCGGAAGAAGTTGTAAAAATCCCTAGCTTGATAGCACAGTTACAGCAGCAAGAGGGACAGCTTAAAGAACTTCAAGGTAATTCAATTGAAGTGTTTAAAAAACAAGCAGAGTCTTCCGCGCTCGCTGAGGAGTTGGCCGCAGCGTCAGCTAGGGAGGATGTCATTGCACGTTTTGAAAGCCACGCGTCTGAGTGGCGGAGCACGCTAGAAAGGCTGCTTGCGGAAGAGTACGGTCCAGACGCTTGGACCGGTGAGCCAAGTGCAGATCCAGTTGGCGATCTTCGGAATATTTACGGAAGTGCTATTAGAAAAATCACAGAGGCTTCGAAAGAATTTGAGCGCGTTGAGGCGCAATCGCGATTGCGAAGGGAGCAAATTTCTGCTGGCAATGTAGATATAGAACGCAAGGCTCGAGGATTACGTATGGAACTCGATAAGGTGTCTGAGGGAACAGGCGCGTTGAGCAGGAGTATCTCTATTATCAAGTCTCAGATAGCTCAGATCAATACCCGGTCTAATGTCTTAGACGAACGTAAAAAAAGGCTATCGACTCTTCGGGCACGGCGGGATGAAGCAGTAAACGAGCTTCAAAATATTAGGTTGGAACGTTTCAGTCTTCGCTGTGGTGTGGCGGAAAAAATTAACCAGTCTCTTTCACCTCATGTGAAAGTCGAAGTAGAGCAGTCTTCGCAACTAGGTGAGTATGCTAAGTCACTGACGGATGCACTTAAGGGAAGTGGTATCAAGTATAATGACCTAGCTCTAAGGATTGCTGAAAACCTTAGTCCCAGAGAACTTGTCAATATCGTTGATAATAGCGCATTCGAAGCACTATCTGAAATATTGGAGATACCGAAAGAACGTGCTGCGAGAGTAGTTGCGCAGTTTAGGGAGTTTGGTCTTGCAGATATACTGACTTGCGATATTCAAGATGATGTAAGCATGAGTCTGCTGGATGGAGTAGATTATAAGGAGGTATCTGCTCTGTCCGCCGGTCAACGTTGCACAGTTATTTTATCGATAGTCTTGCAGCACTCCGAAAGGGTTTTGATAATCGACCAGCCAGAAGACCATCTTGACAACGCTTTTGTGGCTAATACAATAATTAAAACGCTTAACAAGCGTAAGGGGCGTGGCCAGGTGATCTTGTCAACCCATAACGCTAATATTCCTGTTTTGGGTAAAGCGGATTTGATTGTTGAGTTGACGTCTGATGGGCGAAATGGATTTATTCAGGTGAATAAGCCTTTAACACATCCTGAGGCAGTGACCGCCATTAGCACTGTAATGGAGGGCGGCGTGGATGCATTTGATACTCGCGCTAAATTCTATAAAGATAATTCATTGTGATTACTCGTGAAGAGGCTACGGCCTCACTGGCTAGTGATTCAGTAGACAAAAGGTTGGAAGCTGCGCGGTATTTTTCGAAGGCTGCGGAGCCATCAGATTCGGCGTTGCTATCGCGGGCGCTTGCTAAAGAAAGCGCTCGATGGGTTAAGCGGGCTCTTGAACGAGCTCTAGATCGAATTCAGATTGGCCCCAAAAGGAATACAACAAAAGAGGTAGAATCAGTTGTTGAGGCTGACGAAGAACAGCTGTTGAGAGATTTAAGGGCGCAAGCTGTCGACGAGGTGTCACGAACAATTCTTCATGAGTTTTCACCCCTCATTGGATCTCTAAGGCTAGTAGCGGAGATGGAGGTAACTCAATATGAAAACTCTAGGACGAAGCATTGCGTTGAGCGTCTCAATGGATTGCTTGAAGCTGTTGGGAAGCTAAAAAAAGCGGCATCCACTCCTTCTTATAGTGAGTTTGATCTATCAGAGCTACTCGCTGAATGTATAGCGGTTTTGAATATACCTGATGATAAGATCATTATACGGGTTGCCGGCATTAGACCTTACATAGTCCAAGCTGATAGGTACTCACTTGGATTGGCGATCGATAACGGAATTAGAAATGCAATAGAAGCGGTTCAGGAATTTTCAACGGTCACTCCTGCGGAGATTTTGATAAATTGGGGGCCGGCTGGCTCTGAGAATTGGTTAGCGATTTTAGACTGCGGCCCAGGTTTTACTGGTAATCTAGATGAAGCTTTCAAGCTCGGCGTCTCGAATAAAGATGAGCATTTCGGCTATGGGCTTACAACTGCTCAGCTTTCGATGCGATCTATGGAGGGCGATGTGTATATCTCCAATAAATCTGAAGGTGGCGCCAGATTTGAATTGAGGTGGTACAGGAACTATGCAAGTACTATTCGTTGAAGATAATTCATCCTTCGCTGAGACCCTAACGTCGGTTGTAAGTAACAAACTTCCGGGGATATGTTGGGATTTAGTCGATAACTCTGGTTCGGCGGAAAAGCTGCTTGAAGAAAAGTTTTATGACTTGGTGATACTTGATCTCTGTATGCCAAATGTCACATCTGGACTTGAGAAGAGTGTGGAGTACGGTCAGCGACTGTTTTATTCTGTTCAGAAAGCCCTGCCTGGAACCCCGATTTATATTTTAACTGGCTCCGATCCTGATAGTTTCGCAACAGGGTTGTCGCGACACGGCGAAAGAATTAAGCTTTGGGGGGCGGAAAAGGAATTTCCCACTGTTTTATATTTCAAGAAAAATCAAGCGCCAGAGCTTGTAGAGGAACTTTCTCAGGTTTATGAAGAAATCTCGGCAGTTAATTCAATATCTATAAATACTCGCGGAAGATTTATTGAATTTACAAAAGGTCAAGATCGGGCGTTAAAGACTTTCGTGAGAAGTATGGGCGGGGTCGATAGTGTTTATTATCCATTGAGCGGCTTGTCGGGGTCTTTGGTTGGACGTGTCGAAGTCAGGGACGTACGATTGAATGTCATTGGTGCGTTTGTGGCAAAACTGGGCGCTGCCTCTAAGATCCAAAAAGAAGGCGAGTCTTACCTGCGCTATGTAAGATTGATGCCTATGAATACTTTCACGCCTTTGTTGTCTAAGATGGATAGAGGGCTCAAGGACAATAGTGCAATATTTTATACATTGGCTGAGGGGTTTAAAGAGAATCTGTTCGAGGTGATAAGGAGGGATAGTGATGTTGCACTCGAAGTGATTCAGCGAGTTCGTACTAGCTTGGACCGATGGGGTGCTGTGCGAGAAGTATCAAAGTGCACGGTTGGCGATGTGCGAAAAGCAAAGGTTAGCGATGAGGTTTTCGAGGATTTAGTAAAAAAATTCGGTCTAGATGAAGTCCGGAGTGTCGAAAATATCTCTATTAGTGCGTCGGTCTCTTGCATTCATGGTGACTTGCATGGCGGCAATGTCCTGGTAAATCAAGCTGGATTTCCAGTTTTAATCGATTTTGGTGATGTGGGCTCAAGTTATACAGGTTTGGACCCAATCACCCTTGAAATGAGCCTGATTTTCCATCCGGACTGCGTATTGTCGGGCGTTTCTAAGGAGATGATCTCAGTCTTGGAGCACTGGCCAAACATAGATTCATATATTCAAACAAATCCGTTTGGTCGTGTGGTTAAGTATTGTCGTGACTGGGCATACGATATAAGTGGAGACGATCGTTCAGTTCTGGCTGCTGGGTATGCGTTCGCTTTGCGACAACTGAAATATGAAACGGTTAGCCATGAAAAAACGCTTGCATTAATAAAGCGGATCTCGGAAGCATTGGTCGGAAGCTCACGATGAGTATCGCTGGAGGACATTGAAAGATAGTGGCTCTCATCTACTAAACGGAAGCTTGCTAGACCACTGCATCTCCAACACTGGCGTGCATGTGATTGACTGCCCAGTCGACTACAGCCAGAACGACCACATTCTGAACAGCGAGCTGCGTGCACGGGCGCTGGAGGTCAGAAACGTGAGCCAGTAGCCCACGTCCGATAACGTGGGCTGCCTTGCTGAGACCCATAGGCTTTTAGGGACGCGCGAGTCTGGCCAGAATCGCAGACGAGTCCTAATCAGAACGATCAACTTTCAGACGCCATAGGCAGCAACGTTAAAAAAGGGTTGTTGCCAGGAGGCTCTCCTAAAATTGCCCTGGGGTCGCTTAGCAAGTAGCCATTCAACGAGCTGGCGCTACGGGGGCCTCTAACTCTGCATGTCCAAATGTTCCGGCCATTGGGCGTCTTCAAATGTACATGCAGCTTCTCAAATTGACGTTGGAGGTGCCGCCAGGCCTCGCTTTGAGGGTCTGGTTTGACCAACTCTGGGTGTTCGGCGGCGAAGCGTTGAAAAATACCGGGCGTGACCAGAAAAAGAGTTCCGTCCACGGTGTGCAGCTTTGCCTTACGGTCGTTGATCACTAAGCGATGCGTATGGAGTCCTTCGCGCAGCCACTCGAGAAAGGCAAGCCCCAAGGCATCCTGGGGGGAGGCAGTGGCAGATTGGGGGCTTACAATGCTTGTTTCATTCTCGATTTCGTCAGGCTCCTCCAACAAGTCCATCAAATCGTCGAGATAGTCGGAATCCTGATTCGGGTGCTCGGGCGAGGCCTGTACTCTGTCTGGCACTGATTGCGGTCGATCCACTGCTGACTCGCTGGTTTCACTCGACGGCAGGGGATGCTCCATCATCGGCTCAACCGTGCCGCTGAAGCTGAGTGGCCGGGGTTCGTTGGCCCAAATCAGGCTGGGTTGCAGGCGGAGGAACGTGAAGCGATGCTGCCAGTCGCCGTCCGTGACAGTGGCGATCCAAACCGCCTTGCCTTCCGGTGACGCTTCCACCAATCCATGGGACTGCAGCTCATCGAACAAGGCGATGTTGGACGATGGGATACCGTCTACAGCCTGAGCCAGCAGATGCGCCCGCAGCCTGTCGGTAGTGGTCTTGCTGACCAGCCACAGGTGGTCTTCGGTGAGCCAGCCGGCCGCGCCGGGCTGGTTGAGCTTGAGCTCGTTCTTGACCAAGTGGCGCAGACCTGTCAGCAGATGATGCTGCAGCGAGTGCTTGGGCGCCTGCAAGGCCTTCGCGGGATTACCACCGATGTTTTGCGCGGTGGACACCCGGTCAGCTTGCAGCACCAATTCCCCGAGTGTGCCAGCGTGCTCGTAGTGGTCGGCGAGCAGGAACAGCAATTGGCCCCACAAATCGGGGGAATCGCTGAGCCAGTCGAGCAGGGCTGGCGGCAAGAGCTGCGTGTAGAGCAGCCCGGCCGCGGCGCCGTGCAGCTTGTAATCGCGGTCGGGGTTGTAGCGGAAACGGTAGGGCTGGTTTATAGGACCGTGCCAGGGGTGCCAGTGCTCTCCGCTTTGGTACTCCACCTGCAAATCGACGGCGATTTTGCCGATGTCATGGAGCAGGGCACCGTAGGCAATCGCGGCGCTCCAGGCATCGGCTTGGGCTGCCTGGTCTTCCGGTGCAGCACCGCTGGGAAGTAGATAGGATTGGCGTAGCTTCAAGCTGCAGGTCACCAGCTCCAACCCGTGATCGAGCATGCCCCCGGGATAGGCGTGATGATGGCTTTCGCTTGCCGGGAGTTGCTGTACGAAGCTGGCGTAGCGGCGGATGGGCTCGAGGTAGAGTCGATCAAACTGCGCTTCGGAGAGGGCCGTGTACTGCCAGATGCGTTCGAGCAGCTTTCTCCGGTGATCGGCGGCAAGTAGAGATTCGGCCGACTGGGGGAGCATGAAGCCCTCGGCGATGGGAGTGGGGGTGGGCTCTGCCGCCTCACCTTTTTTAAATGTTAACCACCAGCGTTTCATCGCATGACCTGCTGTTCGTTCGGGAGGTCCTTTTGCCTTTTCGGATAGAGCTCTTACCCTTGCGCCCCTTCCATTGCCGCCGTTACCCTTTACCGCCTTGGCCCTTTTCACGCGTGTGATAATTCGAAGCCAGGTCCATCGGGATCGGCGGCCGCTCGGAATAGCCGTCCCTTTGTTCAGGGCGTAGACTGCCCGGCATGATTTCTAGAGCTGGGGCGCTGATGACGTTGAGTGATGCGGTATTGGTCGTGTTATTGGCTGATCGGATTCATGGCACGGATGCGGCCATCCGATCTGCAGCCAAGCGCTGTGCGAAAAAGCTGCCCCGCAGCCAGCGCGATATCGTGTTCAAGATTGGAAACAGCGCAAATCCGCGGAAACTTGTGGCGCACCTGTGTCAGCACTTGCCTGATTGAGCTCCCAAACGAGGTCGTTTTAACCGGCACCTTGCAAGAGCGCGTGCGCTTTAAGTAAACCCTCGGCTAAATCCGCAGTCTCAGTTATTATTCCAGCACTTGTCCCACGCCTAGGAAGATTATTCATGTCCAAACTTGCCGAATTCAAAGCGCTGGAAGCGCAACTGGCCGCGCAGCTGCAACAGCTGGATGCCATGAAAAACGACTCCGGTTTGAAGCAGGAAATCGAGTTTGAACAGAAACTCAAAGCGTTACTGGAAGAGTACGGCATGGGCCTGCGCCAGGTAATTAGTATTCTGGATCCAGCCAAGGGCCTGAGCGTACCGACCGCGAGTGCGTCCAGCAGCAGTCAGCGTAAGCCTCGCGAGGTGAAGCGCTACAAGCATCCGCAGAGCGGTGAGATTGTGGAGACCAAGGGCGGCAACCACAAGATCCTCAAACAGTGGAAGCAGGAGCACGGCTCGGACACCGTTGAGAGCTGGGTGCAGTAATCACTGACTTACTGACAGCAGTAAAAGTCGCGCTGCAGACAAAACAAAGGCACCGGTTAGGGGCCTTTTTACTGGGTGTGAAATCACACGGTGAGGCGTGTGGGTGTATCCGTGGCTTGATCGGACTGCAAGGCCAACAGGTACTCAGAGGCTTCCCGGGCCTGACCACTGGCGCGGAAAATGGCTCGTTTGTCTTCCTTGAGTATCTTCAGCCAGGACGCCAGGTATTCCTCGTGACGCAACTCACCTGTGGTACCGGTGAGTGCGCAGAGAAACGCGGCGCCCATTTCTGCGACCAGCTCCTCGAAGGCATACGCCGTAGAGCCGAATGCATGCCCGCCGGTGATACCTTCACGGTTCAGACGCGACCGGTGGCCCGACCAGTGTGTCAGCTCATGCAGAGCCGTTGCATAGTAGCTGCCGACGTCTTCGAACTGCGCCTTCGTAGGCAGTTGGATCAGATCACGGATCGGCTGATAGAACGCGTCATCGCTGTAGCGATGCTCGATGCGCGCCCCGCTGGCGATCAGCAGTTGCTCGGCCGGTTCATGATTGATGAAGGTCGCCGGCTCAGTGTGCTCGGTGGAGGCTGGCTCCTCGTCAGGCAAGCCTTCGGTCTGCTCAATGTTGAACAGGCAGTGCGTGCGCAGGATCGCGAACTGCACCAATTTGATGTTGCCCTGTTCATCGCGAACGACCTGGCCGTCCTCATCATGCGCCTCCTTGCTCAACGGTTTGTATAGCACCGCGAGGGTGGATTGCTCGCCCTTGCGCACATGGCCGCCAGCCTTGCGTGCCTGATTGAAGGTCAGCCAGCGATCCTGGGTGAACCCTCGCAGGCGGGCCTCAGCCCACAACAGTGGAACGTTGATGCCGGCGTAGGGCCGCCGGGTAATGGCGTTGATGGGAAATGGAGAGTCAGCGCTCGAACCTGCGGTGGTCCAGGGTTTGATCCAAGGGATTACGCCTTGGCTCAGGGCACTGACGATCTTGTTGGTGACGTCCAGGTAGATATCGGACATGGCGTTCTCCGGTCGTGAAGGGGGGAACGCTGCCCGGCCGGGAAGGGTTCCCGGTGGGGGTAGAGGAGGCTGCGACGGTGCTGAGTGGGTCAGAGGGCGGCGATGTCTACCGCGCTCTCATCAGGCAGTCGGACCAGCAAAAAAGCCGGACCGCTGCGTGGTATGACACGAGCCAGTTGAAGCTGCGGCAGGTGGGCAATTTCTGACGTGCCGTTGCTCTGCAGGTCGAACTGCAGTGCTACGGGACGGTGCAAGGCAAGCGGTGCAGAGGTCAGCGCGCTATTGAGTAGTTCTGCCAAGCGAAGTGCGGACTGTTCAACCGGCTCCTCGCCTGTGGCAGGTTCAATGAACTGCCGCCAGACACCTGGGCTCAGCACAATGGCAGTGGAGAGGTGGTTCATTCTAGACATGGTGGCCTCCGGTTAGCAGGTTCCGCGTCACCTTTCTGAGGTTCGGTGTGGATTTGCCCGATCCGATCAACCCGCCGAGCAGGGAGCGTTTGTCCATTAAAACGCGCCTGAACGTGGGGTCAATCTCGGATTCTGACCTCTTTTGAACGGCTATATCCAGGGCGTTCCAAGGAAGACTATCGGCCTCGAATTCCTGACCAGCGGCGATCTCCACTCAGCCTGAATGTAGTGTGTAAAGCCTCCCGAAAGGCCCGCTAGGTGCCTCTCGGGAAGCGCGAAGTGCTCGCTTTTACGTTCAAGGTTTTCCCGCAGGATCAACCTCGACGGCCAGGTACAGATGGGTAGAGGTGGCCTCCACCACCAGCGATCCTGCAGTGCCGCGAAGGCTGGCTAGAACGGGATCATCGACGTCAAAGTACTCAGTAAAATCATCGCCGCCGAATTCATCGCGAGCGCGACTCCACCAAGTGTCGAAGTCGTCGACGGCAGGGTTGCAACCGGTGGCATAGGCCACGCGTTTACGTCCACCGCCATCTGGTTTGCTTTCGCCAACCTCTGACATGAGGTAGACGCCGTGGTCTTTGACCAATATCACTCTGCAACCGTTGATGCCGGCCTCTGCCAATACGGCGTGAAGTTCAGTACCTGTGAAACGCAGCATGATGAGATCCTCCAGAAGGTGCGGAGGAATGCCACCCATGCGGGAGAATTCCCAGCACTGATATGGATTGGGTTTGGGGGCGTCGAAGACGCCGGCTCAATGAGCTATGGGGGGATTGGAAGGCGTTCATCACCGGGGAACGGTGACCATGCGAGCTGCCGAACGCGAATCGCATTTGGGGATAACCATCACAAACGTGACGTAGCCTCAAAGGTTACGGCTACCTGGGATGCTGGATAACCAGCGATTGCACTTACTCAATATCAGGCCGGCTGGCTGTGGTCAACGGCGGGGCAGGTGCAGAGTCAGGATCCGTGTCCGCATAGTTCCATGGCGATGTTTCAGTCCGCTGCTGAACGATGAGCGGTACTGTTCGCGGGACTGAAAGGAGTAAACTTGAATCTTGGATCCAACGGGCTACCGGCCTGTGGAGGTGTAACATGAGTACCAAAATCCGTCCTCATTCAGTTCCGGGCCTTTTAGGTTCTAGCCTTGGAACAGCCTGGCGAAATTTGGCATCCAAATTAGTAAGCGCTCAAAGTTCGACTCAATTACCGCATAGAAAATTTTGGGTTACGGCAGCTGTTAGACTACTTTGCTTGATTGGCCTTGCTGCAGTAGCTCTCGCCTTTGCTCTGCTGATCATCACCAGCCTGGCAGTTGCTTTGGTTCGAAGCTGGTGGGAGAACGGCGAACCATTGGCGAGTCGAGAAGAATCAGTCCCAGACTCTCTGGGTGCTGACCTCTATATTGGCGATTATGATAGCAACGGCCATTACATAGGTGACTTTAAGTCACCTGATTGATTTTTTGCCGGCACTAGTCAATTGCGCTGTGCCTTTGCTTGCAGCGTCGGTTGCATTCTTACCGCCACTTGCCAACATACTCTGGATCCCGTTACCCACGGCATAACCTGCCCAGCTTAAAGTGCCCACGAACAATGCAGGCAATACAATGAACATTGCCCCCATGACGTACTCGATTACCTGCGCGGTGACTGTTCCGTCCATGAAGCCTGCCGTCGGCAACGACAACAGTGCCTGGTCTGTGGCTGAGACTTGGTTGTATAGCGTTTCCAGCATGCTCGAATCGACCCAGCGCGCAAGCTCCCACCAGAACGTCAGCATGTGCAGGGTGAACAGCGCGAACGTGATCGTCATGAGCGCCTTGAGCTGGTAGGTGCTGATCAGCAGCACCAGTGGCAAGCTGATGATCGTGCCCATGATCAGGAAGGCTTGAACCATGGGTAAGGCTGCACGTAAGGCATTCATCGCTGGGAAATTGCTGAAAGAACCCAGGGCCAGGCCGGTGTTAGTGGCTAGGTTGTTGAGCCCTTGCGTCAGTGAACCGCCCCGAGCACTGCTGCCGTAGTCCTGGAACACTTGCCCGGGTGCCATACTCAATGACTGTTGCCGCGGGCTCACCAGCTCGCGCAAGGTAGCGTCTTCGATCTCGGTGGTGGTGCGCCCAGTCAGCCAGCCCCGCAACTGCGACATCAGCGATGGATCGACCTCGGCCACCAAACGATCACGTAATCCGATGGTGCCATCGCTCCACCACTGCTTGCAGGTGGGATAACCAGCACCGTTGTCGAGCTGGGGCAGCGAGGTGTCTCTCGTCTCGTCGTATGGCCAATCGACCCTGGGCATTCGCGAGCGATCGGTATCGTAGTAGCCCGGTGTTTTGAGTAGGTAGATCGAGCCGATCCAGGACGCGTCGTAGCTCTGGGATTCGTCCAAATCGGGCCGATTGGTAAAGAGCCGTGAGCGCGAAAAGCCGTAGCAGTCCCGGGTGAAGTCGGCAACTTCCTGCAGCAGCACCTGGTCGTTGATCCGCGAGCTGTCGATCTCCATCCGCATTGCACGGATGTCGGGTGCACACGGGATCGATGCGGTCGCCGCGGCGGTGATGCCTTTGCTCATGGCATGCACCAGGAACCACCACACGGGCACGTTCGCGGATTTCTCGCCGATGGTGTTGAAAGTTGTGCCCCAAGCCGTGTCCGCTGGTTTGGCCATGGAAACCCCACAGCGCTGGCTCGCCGCATCGTCAAAGCTCACGGAGGACAGGTTGAGCGGAAAGAACGGCATGCAGCCAAACAGTATGACCACGTAGCTCATCCACAGCCTGTTCTCGACGCGAGGGATCGATAACAGCCCCTTGTTGCCCTCGTCGGCACCCTGTTGGCGGGCCGACAGCCATTCCTGCAGGATGATCGCGCCGAACGGAGCGGCGAACAGCCCGGTGTCCGCCAGCGTGTTCCAGATGCCGTTATTGATGATCCAGGCCAGCAGCGAAAGGTAATACTCGAGGTAGCTGTTGGTGCTCATGTTCATGGCTGCACCTCACATACGAGACAGTTCGACCAGGATGATCGAGCAGAAGCCGATCAAGCCCAGGCGCTTCAGCCGTTGCTGATCTGCAGGCGTGGGTCGTCTGCGCAACGCTGCGGCCCAACCGGCGAACATCAGGGTGTACAAGAGCGCGCGCCAGCACGCGAAGTAAGGCGTTGTCACTCGTGCAGGTTCGAGCCAATTCAACTGGGTCACGGACAGGTGCAGCGCCATCCAAGCAATCATCAAGATGCCCAGCATGACACCGAGCACCAGCAGTACACGTGCGAGCGTGAACCTTACCGATAATGAGATCATGGCGTGCTCCTCTCCTGTTCGGCCCGGCGCAGTCGGTCCGGCTCCGGATCGCGCCGATCGATGCTACGCGAGGCGTCGGCGCCGCCGGCGTGGCGATCGAGGACCAGGCTGGCGGTATTGGTGGCCAGCGCCTGGCGTACCTGCAGCTCGGTTTGCAGCAGGCGGATCTCGCGCTCGAGGGTTTCGACGTTGCTGTTGAGGGCACTGGTGGCGGGCTGCGCTGAGGCCACGTTGGGTTCGTGGCTGCCGGCAAACAGCGTGCGCTGTAACAGCATCGCTTTGTAGATCACACTCGATAGCGCGGTCTCGCTGGCCAGGCGTCGGGCCAGCAGGTTCTGGTCGGGGTCGTCGCGTAGCCCCTCGATGACACCGCGGGAGACCTGCAACAATGGGCTGGAGACCTTGCCTAGGTTCTCCGGTGTCGGCTGCTCGGCGCCTGAGACCATGCGTTGCAAGCCTTCAAGATTTTCCGTGTAGGTTTCCTGGATCAGCGGCGACAGCCCGGTACCGGCAGTTATGCGCAGCGTCTCGCAATCGTCGCAGGTCTGAACCTCGGTTTCCCCGAGCACACGCGTCGCCCACTCGGAGGCTTCCTCGGGGCTCGACCAGGCTTGGCAGATTGCGCCATTCTGGCAAGCCGAACCAAGAGCCGAGGGATCCTCGATCGCCCGGTTGTGCAGCAGGTTGTAGCCGGCTTTGACCACGTCCGACGTCACCCGGATGGGTTGCTGGCCGTTGCCACCGGCTTTTTGCCCACCGACCCAACTGACGCCGTTATTGCCGTTGTTGGATTCGGTGTCCTTCACCGCCGTAACGGCATCACCGCCGGACTGCTCGAGGTTGTGCTGCATCTCCTGGTTCTGCGCCAGCGCGCCCCAGCCGGCCTGGTCGACCTTGTCGGCCATCTTCGCCGCCATTGCCTGGCAGGTGAGCTTGGAGCGGTCGAAGTCGATCCGTCCCTGCAGAACACCATTGCTCAGCAGCTCGTACAACCCGGGGTTGGCCCGCTGGATGATCATCGCCGGCAGCGACATGACGGCCTGCGTGGCGTTCTGGATGACGTTGCCCATGATTTGCTGGAAACCCTGGGTGGCGCCATTGAGCTGGTTCTGCAGGGTGTTCGAGAGGTTCATGTTTCCGCACATCATGTTGGCGCGCCAAGACATGCCCACGCCAAGGCCATTGGGTCGGTAGAGCGAGGAGGGCGCTCCTGCCGCTGAACCGCCGCCGATTGTGTACATCACCCGGTCGTCCAGCACCTGAGCCTGGTCACCAAGGTGGTAGCCGTTCTCGGCGGCGTGGCCCACGGCATAGACGAGGAAGCACAGAAATCCGAGGAAGTAGGTCTTCATCATTGGCCTCCGTCAAAATCGATGCTGAACAGGAAGGTCTGGCCCATGCGCTGGCAGCAGCGGTAGGGCCGCCACAGCGACCAGGCATAGGCACCGTCGGCGCTCTGGATCGCTGGGCTGGGGAAGATGGCGCAGGTGCTTTGGATCACCGGCGTGAGCAATTGCCAGCGGTGGTTGTTGACGTTGTTCTCAATCACCGGCTGCGGCGGCCAGTAGCCAGGCGCTGGCATCGGCTGCAGCGGCCGATAGACGTGCGGCTGGCCAACGCGAGTGATGAAGTCGCTGGCGCGCTGCGCCATCACGGCACCGGCCTTGAAATCGTCGGGCTGCACCAGAAAACCGTGACGTGGGTAGACGCTACCCCACATGTCGCCAAGTGCCTGGCTGCCGATCTCGCGCATGCCCGGCACCAGTGCTTGCGGGTAGACAGATTCGGGAATGGCCTGGCGCCACGCCAGCGGGTCGAGCGTGCTGAGGTAATAGGGTGCAAACGGCACGGCACCGCTCGGGCACGCATAGCCGAACGAGTGCGCCAAGGCTGTCAGGGCAGCGCCGCCGGGATGCCCGATGCCATCGACATTCTTGAACCGTGGCAGGTTATCGCGCTGCGGGGAAGGCGTGATCAGGTTGCCACCTCCTTGGGATGCTGACGTCGGTGTCGACAGTGCCGACATCTCGCTCCAAGGGTTGCCGCCAGTGTCGGCGTAACTCGACACCACCAGCTCGGGAATGAAGTGACGGATCTTTGGCGAGGTGCGCACCGTGCAGCCGAACGGCGTGCAGAGCAGCCAGTAGCAGATACCGACGACCCGGTACTCCAGGCACTGCAGCGAAGTGACCGAAGCGATGATGGTCGGGGTGGTCAGTGCCAGGCACTGCTCGGTGGCGATGAGCAGAACCGCCGCAGTGAGCGCACGGCGTCGGTCAGTCTTCCTGGGCTTCGGTAATCTGCAGCGGATGGAGGCGGTCACGTTCATGGGCAACGCTCGGCAGGTGGCAGCGGTGTGCATCCATGCGCCAAGTTTCAGCATCCCGGATCCGGCACTGGAGGAGGGGAGACAAACTGAGCCCAGGTAGATCGGTTTCGTCTGGCGGCTGATTGAGGTGAGCGAGTCAGGCAAATAAGCGAAAGAGTACAAATGTGCTCTTGTCGATTATTTGCTGAACAAAGGGGTTGCGAACAGTCCTGGCGGTATCGGTCACAACATGCCGCGCAGGCAATCGATGTCGGCCGCGACCTGCAGGGCGGCCTCCAGCTCGGACTGCTGGTGCTCCTCCATCAATCGCCAGCGCTGGGCTTTTTCCTCGGGCTCGGTCATGGCCAGAGCGAGGTACAGGCTCGGTGGCACCGCGCGGAACAGCGTCTCCAGGTTCTTCGACAGAACTACGCCCTCGGTGTACTTCCCCGAGGCCTTGCTCGCGGAGAGCAGCAGCGTCTTTTGCGCCGGCGTGAGTTTCTTGAAGCGGGCGATTTCCTCGATTTCCGCCGGCGGCATGTTCAGGCAGATCCACCACTCGATCATGTTGAGCATGGTCTGCGCCGCGTCGGGGAAGTCGGCCAGATTCTGCGTCGCCAGCCAAAACCAGGCGCCCAGCTTGCGCCACATCTTCGTGCCCTTGACCACAAAGGGTGCGAGCAACGGGTTCTTGGTGATGATGTGGCCTTCGTCGGTGACCATGATGATCGGCCGCCCGAGGTACTGGTCGCGTTCGGCGATGTTGTTCACCGTGTTCATCAGGCTGATGTAGCTGATCGACATCTGCGCTTCGTAACCCTCGCGGGCGTAGGTGGCGAGGTCGACAATCGTCACATCGCTCTCTGGCCAGGGCGTGCCGGGCCGGTCAAACAGGGCGCCCTCGAAACCTTGGCAAAACAGGTCGATGGACTCGCCCATCTCCTGGGCGCGCTCCCGGCGTTTGTCAGGCAAATGGGCGTCGCTGGCGACTTGGCGCAGGGCATCGCGGACATGCCGCGTCAGCACCTGTTGTTCGGTCGCTGCGCAGTGCTGGGCGGCATCAAGGATGCACTCGCGGATCAGGCTGCGGTCTGCGCGGGTCAGGCGCGCCTCTTCCTTGGCCTCACCACCGGTGATCATCAGCCGTGCGGTGATCTCCAACTCTCCCAATACGTCGCGCTGCTCATCACTGTCCGGCGCCGTTTCATCTAGGTCTTCGGTCGACAGGCTGGCGACCTGATCCGGGTGCTCGATCAGCCGACGGGCATCGGCGAACGGTGCCAGGCTCAAGCCACTGCCGGGTTTGAGCTGCACCTTGTTGACGGACAATCCGAGCGTGGCGAAGTAGTCGCCCTGCAGGCCAAAGGAGTTGCCCGCTTCAACGATGAACAGCCGCGGCCGGTACACGGCCATGACCTGCATCAGGATCGAAACCAAGGTAGCCGACTTGCCAGCGCCGGTCGGGCCGAACAACAGCAGGTGGCCATTCATGGAGCGGTCGAAACGTGACAACGGGTCAAACGACAGCGGTGCACCCCCACGGTTGAAGAACGTGATGCCCGGGTTGCCGGTACCGATGCTGCGGCCCCAAAGCGGCAGCAGGTTGGCGACATGCTGGGTAAACAACAGTCGGGTGTACCAGTTGCGCGTGTCGCGGGCCGGGTTGTAGACCATCGGCAGCCAGCGCAGGTAGCTGTTGCACGCCGCCACTTCATCGCCCTCGCGCACCGGCTGCAGGCCGGCGCCGAGCAGTACGTTGGCGGCCTGAATCGAGCGCTGGCGCAGCTGCTGTTCATCCGCACCGCGCAGGTACAACGCCAGCGTGCCGCGGTACAGCTTGTGCTGGCGCCCAATCAGCGCGCGTGCTTCCTCCACGTCCTGGCGGGTCTGGGTTGAGGCGAGGTTTTCGCCGATGGCTTTGCGCGCCAGACGGTTGAGATGCTCCTCGAGTACATCCTGAGGCGTGATCACCAGGGTCAGGCTCATGACCGCCTGCTCGGGCAACTGATCGAACAAGGCGTTCAACGCCTCGCCTTTACGCGTTTCGCCGGTCAGCTGGCCGATATGCGGTGGCCTGCGCAGCTTGTCGACCACCATCACGGCGTGTGGCTGTTGATCGAAGTACCATACGCCCTGTTCACTATCGGAGCGGGGTTCCTGGAAGAACAGCCGCTCAGCAAAATCGTGGTCGAATGGCAGCGGCAGCTCCTCGCCGTCGTCCGTCTCCGGATAGGGCACGCGTCGATAGAACGCCGCGGGAGATTCGTCAGTGAGGGCTGGGGAAGGGTTGAACCAGGGCAGCAACCAGGCGTAGAAGTCGCGTCCGGTCAACCGTCGAGGGCTGACCCCGCAGGCCTGCAGCGAGGCCATCAGGCGGTCGCAGGTGCGGCTCAGCAGCTGAGACGGGCTCTGCCCGTCTTCCTCACCCTGGTCCCCGAGCCAGCGGTAGACCACCAGACGAATCCGCCGATTGCTGCCGCGCCAGGGCAGGTGGGACACGACATGGTCGTCGAACAGCCCTCCCGGTTTAGCAAGGGCGTCGAGGTGACGCTGCATCGAAGCGAGGAAGGCTTGGGTAAACGGTGTGCCGAGAGCCCTTGGCGCGATGTAGCGCTCCAGGCGTTCGAGGTACGGGGCAAAGTCACTGTCGTCCTGGCAGAAAAACTGCACCACCCAGGGCGCCTGGTCGAGCTCGTCGAAGCTGTCCTGCAGCGCATCTTCCAGGGCGTCGCGGGCCGCCATCAGCCACTCGGGCTCACGGCCCTCGGTCCCGATCGGCTGCAGCTCGAACACCGCGCCCACGGAGCGGTTGTCGTCGAGCAGAAAACACTGCTCGTCCTCGAGATATTCGACCCAGGGCAGGTGATCGGTAAAGCTGGGATTGTGCGCATACTGGGCGGACTCGTCGGCAAGCGTCGCGCGCCGGCGCTGTGCAGCGCGCCAGGGCTTCCAGCGCGGCGGGTCGTAACTCGGGTCATCGGCCATCACAGATCGTCCAGGCGTTCGCCGGGCAGCGCGTACTGGACCTTCTCGTACAGCGGGAACACGGTCGAGTAGCCTGGCACCGGGGTCTGCTGGGTACCGGCCAGGTGCGGGTACACGTACATGACCAGGTCAGGGTTGGGCAGTCGCGGGAACTGCGCGCGGATCTCGTTGGCTGCAGTGCGCGTGTAAGCGCTTTGGTTGCCTATCAGGCGCTCAGGGTCGAGCACCGGACGGCGCAGTTCGCCACGCGCTTCCTGCAACTGCTGCTGGGAACCGACGGAGCCCCCGCCGTTCCAGATGTCCAGCATGGTTTGATCACCGTGGGGCAGCATTTCCTCCTTGCTGGTGGAGCAGCCGCTCAGGTGCAGGGCGAGCAGCAGACTAATCCAGATCCAGTACCGAAACAGATGGGCTTTCATGGTTCACTCTCCGGCCTTTCGGCTCGTAGTCGATGCTGATCTCGTGATCCAGGTGCAGCGCCACCTTGGCCCCGGGCGGCACGTAGATGGCGGCAAAGGCTTCGCCATAGAGCTTGTTGATCCACTCACGGATATCGCCAATGCCACCGCTGATGACTGAGTTCAGCGCGCTGTTGCCGCTGTTCTGGGTCAAGCCCAGGCTGCCGCCGGCCGAGTTGATGAACGAGGTGTTGGTTTGCTCGCTGCCCATTGCTGCAGCGAAGCCGGCACCGGCTGCGGTGATCAGGCTCTGGCTGCCCAGGTATTGCTGGGCATTGGAGCGGCGCTCCCCAGAAATGCAGGGAATGCCGTAGGGATCGGAGATGTAGCCCAGCCCGCCGCGGATTTTCTCGGTATCGGAGGTTTGGGTGCTGCTGCGATTGCGGCTGACGACCTTCTGCGGCTGTGGCACCGTGCGAACAGTCCCGTCGCTGAAGACAAAGGTGATGGATTCAACCTGGCCGCGCACGCAGGACAACGTCCAGTCGCCGGCGGCGGTGCCGCTCATGACCGCTCCGACCACGTCTGGCAGGTCGATGCCGTTGGCGGTGAGGTTGTCCGGGCCCACCAGTACCTTGAACGGATACGGGTCATTCACGGTGCCGTCCACCGGGACGCGGCCAATCAGCGCGGTCATGGCAATCGAGCCCATCAACGTCGAGTTTTCAGGGATTGTGTAGACGGGCTTGGCGCCCTCGGCGCGGTACTGAGTGTTCTCCAGATCACGCTCGCCTTTGGCGACGGCACGCAAACGGTCCTGGCCTCGATCAATGGCGTTGTTGTCCAGGCCGTGCAGGTCCTTGAAGGTCGACGTCAGCGATGACAATGGACCGTCGGCCTTCCCAATGCCCTCCTGCCCGGTGCGCGCATTCGACGGCTCGATCCACTGCACTGCGTCAGCCGCCGATTGCGCACCCGAAAACTGTTGCTCGTCGCCCGGCTCAAGGCCAAAGCCTGCGGGGAGATCGGACTTGGAGGCCGGCTTGTTGGTGAGCTGGTCCTTGAGCCTGGACAGCAGGCCCTGGGTTTCGCGGTGCTGCTGTTCGGCCTTCTGCCGGGCATCGTTGGCCTGCTGGCGCTGCTCGGTGACCTGCTGGGTGACGCTGTTCAAAGTGCTCTGGATGCGCGTGTCGACATTGCCTTCGCGCGAGCGCAGTCGGTTGTTCTCGGTTTGCAGGGCATCGTTGCCTTTCTTCAGCGTCTGCATCTCACTGCGCATCGCCTTGACCTGGCCGATCAGGGTGGCCACGGTGTCGCGAGGAGTGTCGCCCGCGATGCCCAGGGCCTTGGCCTGTTCCGCGCTGAGCGTGGTTTTGTCCGGATCGCGAGTGAGCTGGCCGTCCGGCGCGGCCATCCAGGATTTGCCGATGATCAGTACGATGCCGAGCAGGACTCCGGGTACCAGGAACTTCAGCAGGCCATTAGCTTTCATGATCGGCAGCCTCCGTCGTTGGCGGGGGCAACAGCATGGCGTGCTTCAGGTCGCTTCCGCGGGTGACGAGGTAGGCCACGGTGGTGTCTTCAGGCGTACCGGCGAGGCCGAGATCAGCGTGTTGGAACGTCGCGGCGTACAGCGTGGCCTGCAGGTGACGCGGGTCCAGCGCGACCTTGCCGGGGCCGCGGTTCACGATCTTTACCGCCGTTACCCAGTAGTCGCCCAACCGCCACGCAGCAAGCGCCTTGATCGAAACCCGCTCGGTCGGCAGCAAGGTGCTGAACGCGATGGAATCGGTCAGCGGCACACGCCGCACGCCAGGCAAAGGCGCCACGGTACGCAGAGGTGCATAGAGGTTCTGTGCAGCATAACGGGTAAGCACCACCGGTACCGGCGTCGCCGAGGGGGCTGCATCCTTCTCAGTCTTCGCATCCGGCGCCTGGATCTGGGTCACGATCTTGACCGGTTCCAGCGCCTCGCTGCCCTCAAGCGCCTCGATATCGATCAGGATGATGTCGCCCGTCTTCACCGACTGCAGCTGCAGCCGGGTAGTGGGGAGCGCTTCGGCGGCACGCAGATACACCGTACCCGCGACGGATTGCACGCGCAGCTTGCTGGCGATCGCACTGGGCAGTCCAACGCGAACGTCTTCATCGAGCATCAGGACCCGCTCTTGGCCCACCGTGAGCGGAACGACCAAGGGCAAGCGTTCCCAGTATTTGACCTCCACGGCGCCGACTGCTGAACACCAGCCGCTGACCATCACCAGAATCAGGATCAAGACACGCATCATCACGCACCTCCCGGCAGTGTCAGCTTCTGCGGTGTGCCTTCGTAGCAGTCCAGCGCCAGGCCCCATTTGTTGCGCTCGGGATCGACGTCGAAGCGCACCACGCGCAGCGGATAGCGCACCACTACGCGTTTCACCGGCTCGGCGGCGTAGTACTCGTCGGCATTGAGGTCGAGCTTGACCAGCCAGCTGTGCTTATCCAGCTGCTTCACCCGCAAGTCGGGGTCGTCGCTGTAACCGCGGCCCAGCACCTCATACACCCCGCGCACCCGGCCACGCAGCTCGCCGGCGGCCTTGCGATATTCGAAGTCACCGTCGAAGAACGTCTTGCAGGCAGGTGTCAGGTAGGGCTGCAGGGCAAAGATGGCGCGGTGGTAATCGACCTCACCGTCGGTGGGCCAGCGGTTGAGCTGGCCGAAGATGTACAGGGCGAAGGCGTAGATATTCTCGGGCGGCACATCCCACCACTTGCGCGTGCTGCCTGAGCGCAGATCCGGTGGTACGTGAATGGTGAGCTCGGAGGGCGCGGCCTGCCAGCCGTACCACAGCCCGCCGCACAGCAGCGCCAGGATGGCCGCGGCCAGGCGCAGGCTGAAAATATGCGCTTGCTGCGCATCCACCTTGTTGCGGAAGCGGCTCATGGGAAGGTCCTCCTATGCCGGCGAGTCCGGCGCACGGCCCACGGCCCCGAATGCAGGATCAGTTGGTGCGAACCGATGCCCCAATGCACCGCCACGTGCCACTGCAGTCGCCGGTACAACCAGGTTTCGGGGCGGGCACGCTTGGCCCGGCGCAGCAGCTTGCCGCCGCCAAGCAACACCAACGCCATGCACAAGAACATGCAGGTAGGGAGAGTCGCGATGGAGGCGGTGGTCACCGCCAGCGGCGCTCCGAGGATCACGCCCAGCGCGGCACCGACGATCAGGGCGACCCACATCTCGTCGTTGGTGAGGCCGCGCAGGACGGCCGGGTCACGGTTGAGACGCTCCGGCAGGAAGGTCAGTGTGCCGTCAGGCAGAGTGGCAGGGGCGTCGGACATGTTGACCTCACAGAATCGTCGCGGCTTTGGTGAGGAACCACAGAATCACCACCACCAGCAGCGCGCCGACGCCGACTACGGCGCCGAGGTCCTTCCAGGTCTTACGCTGGTTCTGTACGTCGGCGTAGACGGTGAGCGAATGCCAGGCCACGCCCAGGAAAGCGAGGGTGGCGATCAGCAGGCCGAGCAGGATGCCACCGTCGTAGGCGTAGTTTTTGATGGTGTCGATCAGGCCCGAACCTTCACCCCGGGAGGGTGCCTCCATAGTCGGCAGGTCAGCCCTGGCGAACGTCGAACTCAGCAAAACCAGACCGCTGCACAGGGCTTTTGAACAGATGTCCCGCGCCAGAGGGAGCGGGCGTTGGCAATAGTGGGAGAGTTTCATGGCACGGTCTCCGGGTTACGACAGCATGAAAAACATCAGCACGATCAGGGCGAGGGCTAGGCGCAGCGTGCTGCCGCCTAGCGCACCAAAATTGAGGTTTCCGGCCGCCCAGCCGCGGTAGCCGGCCCACAGTGCCCAGGTGCACCAGAGCAATGCGAGCACCAGCACCGATGAGCGCCACAGCACCGAACTGAGCTGCGGGGTAAACCCGGCCACGGCTGAGAACGCACTCAGTTGAGCGTCAGTCATGCTCATTGGAAGGCCTCGGCTGGGGCGCTTCAGCACGATAATCACCGGCTAGCTCGACCAGATCGGCCGGTTGCGCGCGGGAGGGTGACAGGTATCGGTGGATGCCTTGATTAACAAGCTCAAGGTCCGCAGCAAACCTTGTGTAATCAAAGCTATAACGGGATCCAGCGGTATCGACTGAGCCGCTGCTTGCGCGATTGGCCAATTGCCCCATAGCAGTGATCTGCCGCTGTACAAGACCCAAATCCGATCGCTCGCGAACATCTTGGGCCGCGACACCTAATGTCACAAAAAAAGAGATGAGCAGTGAGTAGGGGGTGAGGTTCATGGCAAGATCCAGAAGAGTATCTGGGGCTCACTGTAATAAGTTGGCCAGCATTTGGCATGAGTCAAAAGGATTGGCGGAACATCAATTTAAAGGATTTTGGGGTTCGGCGGGGGGGGGCTTTGATTTAGATATGTTAGAAGGCGTAGGTTTATGCGAAGATAGCACCGTCGTAGTTGTAGTTGCCGGTCGTTGAACTGCGCAGGGTTAGTTACGGATTAAACTGGTGAGTGACTGCTGCGGCCCGAAAAGTGTTGTGAAGGACTGCAGCAGTTCTACTGTTTTCTCAAGTTGTCGATAGCGGTGCGATGCACTTGCCTTCGAGATGGATGTATTTGAACTTGACGCCCTCGGTAGATTCTTTAAAAACCGCATCTAGGTCATCGAAGGATGCTGCAACGATGGCTTGGAAATTTGTCTGATTTGCTAGCATCCGAAAAAGTGCTTGCTGGCTTTTAGTAGCCATCGAGTGTTGTCCGGGTTCATCCATCATGATAAAGCCGGGATGATTTCCCGGGATGTCCCTACTTGAAGCCGTCTGATAGAGAGCCATGATGTAGCTCCATATGAGTCTCACGAAATCACTTGCGCTGGAGTTTTGAGCCATGTTTCCATTACGCGCTGCCTGTGCTTTGGTTTTTGCATCGCTGGGAGAATCTACAATTTCTCGAAGCTCTAACCGAGATAGCTGAGGTAGAAGGGTGTCTTCGTTGAAGACGATGTCTTCAATTTCCGCGCTAAGATAATCGAATTCACCTGCATTGCCGCGAAAGTGCTGCGAAAATCGTCGGATGCGTTTCTTGTCTTCATCCGTATACCGGTCTTTGGGCAGATTTTTTCTCTTGTTTTGGTTGGTCTTGAACTCGAGTGAGAGCTTATGTAGTACTGTAATGGCATCTTCGAGTTGGTCGGAGAATTCTTCTAGTTTTTCGATCTCCCACTCGACCAAGACTTGCTTTTTAACGGCGGCTTGGGAGACGGCGCTTCCTCTGGTTGCATCTCTTCGCAAGGAGCTAAGTATTGATCGCTCTTTTTCTAACTGTGCCGCAAGGTTTCGGCATATTATTTCTGCGTCGCGAATTTTTAACTCAATGCCTGCTTCTTGTTTGGCAAGCATCTTTGCTTGGCTTTCTAGGTAGTGGATGTTAGTGTCAATATCCATCGCCGTTCCGGTGAGGTTTATGCTCACCAATGAGTCTTCGATGTGCTGATGACATGTTGGGCAAGAGTCTTCTGCAGCATGTATGTGCTTGCTTGCGCCATATTCTCTTAGCTTTTTCGTGGTTTTGTTTCGAGTTAGTTCTTCTTGGGTTTGTTGCTTGATTTGGATGTGAGCGCTAAGAGTTGAATTGTAGATTGTTAGGTTGCTGAGAGACGTTTCATAGTCGGCTGCTAGTTTGGTTACTGCGGATGTTTGCTTTTGTAGTTCTTCGGAAATTAGAGATCCAGTTGAGCCGTTCTCTGGATTTATTGCTAGATCTAGGTCTCTGTATTTTTTCTTCAGTGTGGCGATAGTTGTGTACAGGTTAGATTGCTCGCCGTCCGCTATCCGTAATGCTTCAACCTTGTTCTGATCGAAGTCAGATGTTATGCGTGTTGATAGTCCAGTTAGGCTTAGTCTAAGGAGAGAGGCTTGCGATGAGATCTCTTTCTGCTTTGAGGTCCAGTCGTTATGAAGCTTGACTGATTCCAGATCAAGCTCCATATGCTTCGATTCTTGCTCAAACACCCCTAGGCCGAGCAGAAACTCTACAACTCGTACGCGAGCATTACTCACGCTGTAGTAGGGGATGTTGGCGATGTAGTCTGTCCAGCCGCGCTTTTGCTCTATAGCTAACGCCGCGAAGATCGCCTGGAGGTACAGCTTTACTTGCTTTCCGTTAGAGTCATGAACCTTGGGCAGCTGAAGACCAAGGAAGCTCTCAAGATAAGTGAAGAATCCTTCTTTATAAACGGCGCTGTAGTTGTCGTGGATGAATTTGTAGCTTACTTGCTTAGTATCGCTCTCAGAGGAGGCTGCCTCTGACACCTCGGCCAATTTTGTATTATGATTTGCGCTTTTGATCCATCGTCTGATAGTGCTGACTCTTCCTTGGCGATTTTCAATCTCAATGGTGACATAAGACTCTGATATTGCATGCTTCTTTTCGTCATGAATTACATAGTCTCGGACAGCATAGGAAAGTGCGGCTTCCCCTTTGCCGCCTACAAGCTCCTCCATTCCGAGTGAGTATAGTAGGCAATTTACAATAGTGCTCTTCCCAGAGGAGTTTGAGCCCCGAATGATATTCAGTCCCTTTTGGAAGTCTGTAGAAAACCCAAAATTCCCGCCTGAGCAGATGATGTTTATGCAGAAAGACTTGATGTACATGCTCTATTCCCAATCCCTGGCTGTTTTTGCGACCATTTTCTCTGTAAGTTTTTTACCAATTTTGTCTAGTTGAGCCTTTTCAGTTGATAGAAATTTTGGGTCGCTGGCAATTTCTGATAAGAATTCTTGCCCTGCTGGCAGGATTACAATCCCAGTTTCATCTGATTTGAGAATGTCTTCTTCTGAGGCTATTTGAAGGGCTACAGCCAGTGCTGGGTCAAATCCCCAGACCGGTATCGAAAGTTGCTTGTTTTGCGTTGCAGCCTTCAGGTCCTCAATTCGGGAGTCTTTTTTTAAGGCCCAGTTGATTAGGTGTAGCTTTAATAGGCTGCATTTTTGTGCTCGGCCGCAAGTGTCGATAATAAGTAAACACTGGGCTATTTTGTACAACGGCCTATGTTCTGCTAGAACCGGGGCGGGGCGCGATGTAAACTTTAGTGTGGCCATTTTTAGTTACTCGCTATAGTCAAGCTGACAAGCGCCCAGCCAGTATGATATTTCATTGGCTACAATCTTTGATGCTAGTGCGTAATCTACGGATGGACTTGTTTCTCGTATTAGGAGTTCTGTAAGCTCGCTGCGAATTTTTTCAGTCAATACGTCCGGGGTGGCGTTAAGGGTGTCTGACCATTCTGCGACATGTTGATGAAAAGCAGAAAGTAATCTTTTTACTTTTTGATATATTAGCGGAGATGCCTTATTCAGTTCGTCATGAAATTTGTTATATCTAAGGAAGCCGTCCAAGGTGGATGAATATAAGCGCTCGACTTTAGATTTGTGAGCAGGGTTCTCCATGTCAAACTCGACCTTGCGAAAGCCAGCTGCGACCCTGGCAATGGTCTTCCGCAAGATGTTTTCTTCGTAATCAATGCTCTCAGTGTCTGGGAACGGCAGGTCGAGAGTTATTCCTGGGATGTGGAGTGCCTTGCCCTGCATTGCTTGGAAACTATGAATGTCTTTTTCATAGTGCTCAGCAGTGTGTAGGTCGATTCTGAAATCAGGGCTTAAGATCGATAGATTCCAGCTTCTGGCTTCTATTTCTTTATTCTTTGCGTGTTTTAGTAACTTGTTGTCTGAGATTTCTGGGGTTACAAAACACCAGTTTTTAATCAGGGTGCCACCAAGGCGTGAAACTAGTTCTGCTTCGTTTAATTTTAACTTGCTTATGTCTTTGGTGATTTTGTTACGCTGCTTGATATACAGCCTATCGGGATTGTAGTGTTTGTCTGGGCAGTAGCATTGAAATGCTATGCCGCTTGCTACATAGCCTTCAATACCAAAATCACCTGGAGAAGTAGGCATCTCGAAATAGCCTTCTCCTCCATGCCTATCCTTGAAAATTCGCTGTAAAAGCGACTCCCAAGACTTCCCGTCAAATAGGCCGAACCTAGATTGGAACATCTGGTTTTGACTCCATTCCTTTGCGCTTCCTGGCCCAGTAAGTTTCTGGGACGATGTGGTAATGGCAGGATACTCATAAGCCCGAGCTTGCGCTAGCAATTGGCTACTATGCGGTGAGTGTAGGCAGAGAGCAACGCGGTAGGTCCAGGCGACCGGTACGGTCGTAGTGAGCCGAGCTCGCACAACCAACTGTCAAAGGTATTTTTTGAACGTGGTAGTAGTAATGCCGACCATGCAACCGAGCAGTGTGGCACACGGCAGCAGCACCCAGATGGGATTGATGGACCACGGCAGTGAGAGGTAGATCACCCACGGGCTGATCATCAACGGTAGCAACGTCCGCCGCGCTCGGTGATAGACAAAGCTGCTTTCGCGGTCTGCGCTGAACTTGCGAAGGTCGCGACGCATCAACCCATCGACCGCGCCGGTGATAACGGCCACCAGGAATAGGGGCATCGCCAGGGTGAGGACGGCCAGGCGCACGACGAAGGTAAAAACGGTGAATAAGGCGGCCAATAGGTAGTCCTGCATCACCACATAGGCTTGAGCAAACTGTCCCTGCACCGACATTTCGTGACTTAGGAGCTTCAGCTGAGTGTCAGATTGTGCCCAGCCGGAGCGGACCACGACCCATTCACTCAGGTGCTGAAGGACCTCTGCGGTGGCTTGCGCGGGCTCCTCCACGAGCAGCGAGTTTTTGAAGTGATCGCTGAGCCATCCCAGCTCACTGAGCCACATGGCATGGCTGTGATGCCAGCCCTGGTCGGGCCAGAACCACAGTATGCCCATGAACTCCAGGACGATGGAGAAGATCAGCGAAGCGAACAGCAGACCGAGCATTCGCAGGCAAAGCTCGAGCGTGCCCAAGATGAATCCCGGACGTCGTTGCGCAGGAGGTGGGCTGGCAGGAGAGGTCGTCATAGGGTCTCCGCAGTACTCGGTCGCTTATGGCGCGTGCCTGCGCCCTGGTGGAGGCATCTCGGGATCGAAATCGGCCGTGGGTGCGCCTCCCTCGTTACTCCACCAACGACCCGCATTGGCGTTGTACGATTCGCGCATGCGCGCAGCCAGGGTCTGCAGATCCGCAGGCATCGCATCGTCGCTGGCGGGCTTCGGTAGTGGCATGCGCACCTTCCACAGCTGGCCGCCTTCCTGGAACGAGAACATCTGCCCCTTGGGCAAGGCGATAATGTGCGCCGGTTCGATCAGCGGTACCGCAGTGGTGGTGACGCGATCCTGTGAGGACGAAGTGAAGTCGGTATGGGCATCAGGATCGGCGGTGTCCGTCGCCCCGGAGACCAAGGTGCGTGTCTGCACGTTGACCTTTGGCAACTGGTTAGTCAGCAGTTCCGCCGTCGCGGTTTCTCGCACGCGTAGCATCTGCAGGGTGTTGAAGTTGCCGATGACTTGACCAGCCTTGGCCCGGTTGCCAATACGTGCCTCGATGTCGCTCAAGGTCTGGGTATAGGCCGTGACCTGAATACCGGCACCGCCGCCCTTGTTGATCAGCGGGATGAACTCATCGCCCATCAGCTCGTTGAACTCGTCGGCGTGCAGGTTGATCGGCACCTTGTCCGCGGCGCTGGAGGAACCGGGCAAGCCGTGATCGATACCGTGCTTGTAGATGTGGCCGGCAACGGAGACCAGGTCGGCGAACATCGAGTTGCCGACGGCGGCGGCCACTTCGGCATCCGACAACGCGTCCAGGCCAACATAGACGATGCCGCGTTTGCGGATGACCTGTAGCCAGTCGAAGATTGGCCGCGGATCGTCCAGGTCGGAATAGTTCGGGGCCAGCAGCCGCGCGGTCTTGCCGCTGGTGAGCTTTTCCAACAGTGGCAACAATGAGGCGACGATCTTGTCGAAGTAGGTGCGGTCGTAGCGCACGGCCGAGCGCAGGCCGTCCATGACGGGGTCGAAAATACGTTTGGCGGTCAGGTACTGCTCAATGGCAACGACGCGCTTTTCCCGGCCAACCATGTGCCGCGGGAGGTTCTTCTCGTTCAAGCGGCCTTCGATCTGCACGATCGCTTCCCAGGCCTGCGGATCATGGCGGGCGAAGAAGTGCTGGGCATACTCAATGAACAGCGCGTCGATGTTCACCACATGGCGCTGGATCTGTAGGTAGTCCGGGCGCCGGCCGAGCTCGATCAGCGCTCGGGCGATGATGTTGACGAAGCGCCAGGCGAACTCGCGGAAGGCCGCCGAGTTGCCTTCACCACTCAACTGGCCGGCGATTCGGGTGGCTACCTCCGAAATGCGGCCGAAGCGGCCGATAGCGTTGTAGCGTGCGGAGATCTCCGGCCAGCCCAGGTGAAATACATAGAATTCATGCTCACGGCCGGCGCGACGAGCCTCGACGTACATGCGCTTGAGCAGGTCGGCATCGCCCTTGGGGTCGAAGACGATGACCACTTCCCGGCTCGGTCGGTGGATGTCCTGAGTGATGTACACCTCGGCCAGGCGCGTCTTGCCCACCCGTGTAGTGCCCAGCACCAGGGTATGTCCCACCCGTTCGCCGAGCGGCAGGATGGCTTCCTGTTCCTTCGGCTCGACGCCGTGCAGCAGTGGCGAGCCACCCACCGGCGGTAGCGGACGCACGGGGTTGAACGGGCTGTCCCAGGCGGTCAGACGAGGCAGCAGCGACAGCCCTGGCGGGGCCTTCTCCAGCAGCTGTTCCAGCCGTCGCGCCCACTGGTGGGCAGCCGACTGGTTGACATAGTGGGCCAGCGCCGGGTCCTGAGCTTCGAGCAGCCGCTGCGTGTGTAGGCGCGTCCAGCGAAAGCCGCGGCCCATGAACAGGCGCTTGCTGCTTACCGGGATCTGCCGGCTGGTCAGCGAGTATCGGGGCAGGCGGCGGATATTGCGCCGGTAGCGCAGGACGATCCGCGCCTCGTTGAGCCGTTTCAGGCCGAACGCGGTGTACGCCAGCGCCATACCTGCCCCTACCTCGGGCGACAGTGCCACGGCCCAGGGCGAATGCAGGCACAGCGCACCGGCGCCGGCGCAGATACCCACGGTGTACAGTTCCACCGCAGGTCGCAGCAGGGATTCCATCGCATGCTCGCCCATTAGGTGTCCTCACTGTTCCAGACCGGTGGGCGTGATCAGTACCGGGTAGTGGTCCAGCTCCAACCGCTCGGCGATGTCGTCACCACTGACTGGCCAGATATTCAGCCCAGGCGCTGCCGTCTGGATGCGACGCAGCGCCCGCACGTCGTCGACCTCGACCGCCAACCCATTGGCACCTAGCTCTTGTAGCGCCTGGGCGTGCTGCGACAGCCACTCCAGGGAAGCAGCGTCCTGCCCAACCAGAAATAGCGGCGTCATGCTGGGAAGGCGCAATGCCCTGGGCGGCACGATTCCGGGCAAGAGGCGAGCGCTGCGCACCGGCAGCACCCAGTTCAGCGTGGTGGAGGCGGGCAGACTGCTGGACTCAGCGCTAGCGGCAAACGACAGCCAGGGGCAGAGGGCCAGGGCCACCGAGCGCAAGCAGCTCATGGCAGTGACCCTCCTGGGGCAGCCGCGATTGACTGGACGCGTTGCCAATGACGGCTGAATTGCCGGCGATAGCGCGCCGCAGGATCACCACCGGCAGGCCGGTGATAGCGGCCGGCGGCGACAACCCAGTCACCGGTGTCGGCATAGTGCGCGCGCAACAGCTCGGCGGTGACTGCGAGGTTGGTGCGGGGATCGAGGGCATCGCAGGCGCTGGGGTAACGGTCCGGGTGATAACCTAGGTTGGTTTGTCCAAGCCCGACATCAATGCGCTTGGGATCGTGGCGGCTGAGCGCCTCCCTCAGTGCGGCACACGCCTCATCGCGCCGGGCAAACCGCAGTGATGATCCAGCGACATTCAAGGTCCACGGCCAGGGCATGAGCTGCCCGCGCAGCGGAGTGCCACTTTCTTGCAGGGCAATGGCGAACAGCACCGACGCGGGAATGCCGGCGTGCGCGGCCGCCAATTGATAGGCCGGCGGCGGCAGTGTGCCTGCGTGAACGCTGGTCGCCCCGACCATCGCCAGGGCGAGAATCAGTCGATGCGCTGCCATTTTCCGTCCACCTGCTGATAGCGGGCTGGCAGGGGCCGGCTGGCACCCAACGCAAACCAGCGGCCGCGGTCATGGTTCAAGGTGACCTGGCCTCCGCTGACCTGGGCGGCAGTGACGCCTGCGCTCTGCGCCCATTGGCGCAGGCGCGCGTCGTTGCCTTGGCTGCCGACCAGGTACACATCCAGCCGCGCACCGGCCTGCAGCCACTGTCGGAGGCTGGTCACGCAGGCGGCGCATTTGTCTTCCACGAACAGCGCCGTGCGGCTGCTGCTCAAGGGGCCGGCATCGTCGCTCATCCCCTGCACAGGCTGCAGACCCGGAAACAGCCGCGCCCAGGCCGCGGAGTAGGCTTTCTGATAGGCCAGTTCGCGCTCGGCACGCTTGGCCTCCAGACGGACCTGCAGCTCGGCGTAGCGCTGCCGCTCCTGATCCGAATTGGCCTCGACACCCAGGGTGGTGAGCGGGTCAAGTTGCGGCGACCAGTAATGGCGGGGGCCGGTCTGCAGACGCTCAAAGGTGGCCCATTCGTCATCTGTCAGACCCCAGGCCTTGGCCTGGTCTGCTGCAGACGCCTGCCGTGCCAGCGGCGACTGCTCGCTAAACTGCACCTGAGCGTCGACATGCTTGGCGACACTCGAGCCCTGGTCGGCGAACACGTAAGCCGGCAACAGGATGAGCGCAACCGCTGAGTACCTATACAACGTTCATCTCCTCACGGGATGGGCAGGGTGCGATCGCCATGGCCCGGGACGTGGAACACGGCCCGGCCCTCGCGAATCGCCCGCAGTTGCCAGCCGTTCAAGCTGTCACCGGGCTGGAGCAGGTGCACGGTGGACAGTGCATGGGCGCCGGCAGGCAACGCGGTCACGAACCTGATGGTGCCGCGCGTCTCGATACCCTGCAGGGCGAAAGGCGGCTGCAGCGCCTTGGCTTTTGATTTTTCACGGTTGGAGGCAGATTGGGATGCGGCGGTAGCTTCTGGCACCTTAGGAGCGGTCGACAGCTTCTCGAGTGCCGCTTCCGCCACGCCCATGCGTTGTGCCAGAGAGCTCAGGTCGGCGCTGCTCGGTCCTGGCGGTACCGCTTGCAACACCTTGACGGACGTCGCCAACTCGTCGAGTTGCTGGCCGAGCATTGCCTGCGCACTGGTGTGCTGGTGCTGGAGGTCTTCCAGGGCCGCGACTCGAGGCTGCAGGGTGGTGAGCTTGGTGCGCAATTCACCGATGTCGCGACGCAGTGACGGGCCAGTGTCGGCCGGCGCATTGCGTGCGGCGGTCTGCAGTTCAGCCAGTTGCTGGTGCTGGTTGTAGCTTGCAGCCGCGAGGACGGCAGCACCCAGGCACAGGGCGCCGATCACCAAGGCCTGAAAATGGTGAACCTTCATGGTGCGGTCTCCAGTGTCGAGAAGGGTGGTTCGGGCGTGGGCAGGCGCAGGGCGTAGCACACGCTACGCTCGACTGGATCAATGTCGAGCCGCCAGGCGGGGCCGCCGATGATGGTCAAGGCATCCAGCAGCGAGATCGGCCCGAGGACGTGATGCACGGCCGGCAAGGGGCGGTGGAACAACCGCGCCACGGCAGGGTTATCGGGACAGAGGGAGTAGCCCGAGTGCTGCAGCACGTGGCGCAGTGCTTCACCGACCGTTGCGTGCAGCACAGGGGCGATCTGGACGTTGACCAGCTGATACAGCGGTTGGCGCTGCTCCAGCGTTGGCCGGGTGCTGGCCAGAGTGTAGCGGTCCTGTCGGACCCAGGCGGGTACCGGGGACTTTGGCTTGGCCACTGCGGTCGGGGCCGGTGCGGGTGGTGCAGGGGCGGGCGCCGGTGGCGGCGTGCTGCAGCCCAGCAACGTGAACATCAGTCCAAGCGAGAAAAACGTGGGGATGTGCATGACCAGGTCTCGACAAAAGATGCCGACACCTTGTCGAAAAGCCAGAGTGCACCCCCACTGAAAAATCGAAGTTCGCCGACCGGATTATGCTGGCGCAACCATGAAAAAGGCGCCCGGAGGCGCCTTGAGGTCAATCTTCGACAAACATGGGTAACTCGGAAAGCGGCGTTGCATCAGGGTCGAAGATCAGCAGGCGGGTGTCGGCCTCACCGGCCAGCAACAGCAGGCGCAGCAGCACCGGTGGCACGTGATCTGCGCGCAGACGTGCAGTCACTTCCTCGGTGCTGAAGTAGGTGCCGCCCGAGGTAATGTTTTTGAGCCAGGGCGTCGAGTACAGCTTGCAGCCCACCGCGTTGTTGCTACTCAGCACGAAACATTCGAAGAAGCCGGACGGTGAACGACACCAGGCGCACACCTGCAGAAACTCGAACTCTTCTGCAGGCAGGTGTGCGCTGTTGATCTCCCAACTGCGACTGTAATGCCCGGTGGCAAAGGACAGCTGCTCGATCAAGTGCTGTGCAGCTTCCTCGCTGGGGAGATCGCTGACGTGTCGCCGGCGGCCATGGTGCAGCCCTGTGACCTGGTAGAGCACCTGGCTGACGGTGCCGTCGGCAGGGCACCGCATGCGGACAAACTCGGGCACGCTTTCGCCGTCAGTAATCACCGCGAAGTCATCATCGAATAGGCACGGCTGGAAATTGATGCCGTCATCCGGCAGGTCATGTAGCGCAGGGTGAAGGGATCGGTAGCAGGGAGGGCAATCGTCGGCATAGCTGATCTGCACCACGCGTTCGTAGCTCAGGTCCTGGAAGCCGCGGAGGAAGGGATTGCGAAGAGGTGTGGACATGATGGCGCTCCAAAAAATGCGAAGGTCACCCCGTACAGGCGGTGACCCTCCAGATGGTGAGGATGGTCAGATCCAGCCGTAATCGGCCAACGACAGCGGTGTGCCTTCGCCCACGATGATGTGGTCCAGCACACGCACCTCAACCAAGGCCAATGCCTCGATCAGGCGAGCAGTGAGCACCCGATCGGCGCTGCTCGGCTCCGAGCAGCCGGAGGGGTGGTTGTGGCTGAAGATCACTGCAGCGGCGTTGTGCTCGAGTGCTTTGACGACGACCTGGCGCGGATACACGGAGGCGCCGTCGATGCTGCCGGTGAAGAGGATGTCGAAGCTCAGCACGCGGTGCTGTGAGTCCAGGCAGAGCAGCGCAAACACCTCATGGTGATAGGGCGCAAGCTGCAATTTCAGATAGGACGCTGCATCACACGGTGAGATCAGTTGCTCGCCGCGCTGGAAATATCGTTGATCCAGCAACTCCAGCGCTTCGCTCAGCAGCGCATCCTCGCGGGCACGCTGGGCCAGTGCAGAGTCGAGATGCTCGACCCGATTGTGGGCAGTGTTCATGGGCAATTCCTCGTGGGAGACGGAGCGCCCCCTGGGGGAGTGCCCCAGACTGGTGAGAGAGGTGAGTCACAGACGTGTAAAACGATGACGCGCGCCGTGCAGCGGGCTGTGGCAGCCCTCGCACGGGTGGGTGGAAAAGGCCTGAATGCCTGCGCCAGTGTGCGGATCGAAATCGGCGCTTATGGGCAGTAAGGCCTGCAGTTCGTTGCGCATAAGAGTGATGCGTTGTTCTACTTCAGCCTCGCTGTAGTAGAGCGACAGCGCGCTGAAGTCCTCGTAGGCAACGGCCTGCAGGCAGTCCTCACAGAGCCAGAAGCTTTCCATGGCGACCTCGGACGTGAATGAGCAACAGGCGCTCTTGGGAGCGCCTGTTGCTGGTGGTCAAACTGCCTCAGGCAGACTGATGGGCTGCGGTGGGTTTGCGCGCGGCGGTCGGGGTTGGCTGACCTTGATCGGAGTCACCGTCAGTGTCTGCCTTATCTCCATCCGTCTCCGCGTGCTCAGCACCCTCAGCACCCTCAGCAGCGGGGGCAGCGTCGGTGCGGGCGGGCGCACGGTAGCTGAACTGGCCATCGACCTTGATCCACTCGATGAAGATCAGTCGGCCTTTGAGGCTGGCGCCGGGTTGCCCCTTGCGTTCGCCTTTCTCGTACAGGAACGGATCGACCCAAAGATCGCCGATGCGAAACGCGATGAGTACCTTGCGTTCCGCGCGGACGTCTTCCAGGTGCTCACGGATCAGCCTATCGGCTTCGCCGCTGGCGACCTTGCAATCGAAGCGGGTGTACTCGACGTCATCCGAGGCACCGTGCAAGGCCGCGATGTCACAGGCCATGAACGCTTGTCCACGGCGGACCGGAACTTCGCGAACACGGTTCAGATAACCGATGCCTTGGGTGTGCAGGTTGAAGTAGGTGGTGGGGGCGTTATTGCTTGCAGTAGTCATGGTGGAGCTCCTGTTCAGCAGAAACGCGGATATCCACCGGCCCTGGCGGCTGGTGAGTTCCGCAAGGGAGAGGTGCAAAAACGTGATCGGTGTGGAGGGCGCTCATCATCGATGGGGCGATGACCGTGCGAGCTGCCGAGCGCGAGTCGCACTTGGGGAGAACCACCCGAAGCGGGCGCAGCCTTGAAGGTCCTGGCTGTCTGGGTGCTGTCAACGACAGCGGCGTGCAACTCATCTATAAAACGCTGCCAAAGGCGCGTCAACCGAGGATTGCAGGCGGTCTGAGGGAGCGGAAGTGGGTGGTTCTCAGTGGATTTTGGACGGCGAAAAAATAGCCCGACGGTCATCAGGCTAGGAGGAGAGGGACCACCTTTGACTCGTATCCGGGCAGCCAAGTCATCGCAAACCTCAAGCTGTCGTTCCGCGCAATCAACCGACCCTTGTCGTGGCCTGGATCGGAACCAACTGGCACGCATCCGCGCACAAAAGGTGCCCAGTCTTTCGCCGGCGGGCACCGGGGCTGAGCATCGTCGCCGAAGCGGATGACCCGTGCAGCCTGGTACAAGCTGCACGGGTCATCCGCCTAGAGGACTTGGAACGCTGAGAAGGCCTCCGAAGAAGCGGTGAGGGTGGCTCCGAACTCAATGAGTCTGACCGAACTGCCCGGAGCGAATCGGTCTGGGATCGCCAGGGGCGATGGGCAGTCCCACTACAGCAGCGCCGCCGGTCGACGTCAAGCGTTGGCGCCACCGCTACTTGGATCTGACCGGGCGCTTGCTCGTCTTCACGGGCTTCGTGCCCTTGCAGTCTGGGTAACGCGTGCACCACCAGAAGTCTCCGGTCCGGCCCTTGCGCTGGCGCATGGCACTGCGGCATTCCGGACAGCTTGGGCCCTTCGGGGCGGGCAGTGGCAGCGTGAGCGAGCGGTGGTTGTGCACCAGCTGAGTCAGCCATGCCGCCTGCTTGGCGAGGAAGGTATCGACGCTGAGCTGGCCTGACTCGATACGGTCCAGCGCCTGCTCCCAGAGAGCGGTCAGTACAGGATCGGCGACCTCTCGTGGTACGGCCTCGATCAGCGTGTGCGCGGCGGCGGATGCCGCCAGGCTGCGTCTTTTTTTCTGCAAGTACCCGTGATCGATTAAGCCTTGGATGATCGCCGCGCGGGTGGCTTCGGTACCAATGCCGATACTGTCCTTGAGCTTCTGCTTGAGCCGCGGATCGTCCACCTGGTTGGCAATGGTCTTCATCGCTTTGACCAGGGTGCCTTCGGAAAAGGCTTTCGGGGGTTGGGTCCGCTGAGCGGAGACAATGGCGTCCAGCACCGTGATGTCAGCTCCTTCGCGCAACGTGGGCAGCGGTTGGCTGGGTTCTGGCCGATCGCTGTCACCGAGCTCGTCGATCACGGCTTTCCAGCCGCGCACTTGGATTTGTTTGCCGCGGGCGATCAGACGGTCTTGACCTGCCTGCAGCAGCACTTGGCTCTTCAGGTATTCATGATCCGGGAGGAATTGGGCCAGGTAGCGGGCGCGGATCAGCGAGTAGACGGCGCGCTCCTGCTCGGACAACTGCGCCAGGTCGATGACCACCGCGGTGGGGATGATGCCGTGGTGGGCGGTGATCTTGGTCGTGTTCCAGGCGCGCGAACGTCGTGCTGGGTCAGCCGATTTCAACCACTGCGACAAGGCCGGCGACGCGGCGGCGAGGGCTCGGAGTACCTTGGGTACGTCATCCAGCATGCTTTCGGGCAGGAAGCCGCAGTCGGTTCGTGGGTAGGTTGTGGCCTTATGGTTCTCGTACAACGCCTGCGCTGCGGCCAGTGTTTCTTGAACGCCCAGGCCCAGTTTGGCGGAACAGACTTCCTGCAGGGTGCCCAAGTCAAAGGGCAGGGGCGGACCTTCGCGGACGGCCTCGATGTCGACGTTGCTGACCTGCGCCGAGGCTCGATGCTCCAGTCGTGCGGCGGCTTCCTGCGCGACGGTTTCAGTGATGCAATGACCGCTGTCATCGCAGGCGTTTGCAGGGGGCTGCCAACGTGCGCGAAAGCGCGTGCCGTCGGCCTCCAAGGTGGCTTCAACGGTCCAGAACGGTTTGGCGACAAAGCTGGCGATGGCGCGATCGCGCTCGACCACCAAGCGCAATGTCGGTGTCTGAACGCGGCCCACTGGCAGTATCCCGTCAAAACCGGCACGGCGGCCTAGCAGGGTGAACAGACGACTGAGGTTAATGCCGATCAGCCAGTCGGCGCGGGATCTCGCCAGCGCACAGTGATACAGCGGCAGGGTCTGCTCACCCGGACGAAGCGCGGCCAAGGCCCGGCGGATGGATGCCTCATCCAGGGCAGACAGCCACAAGCGCAGGATCGGTCCGCGGTAATGGCAACGCTCAATGATTTCGCGAGCGATCATCTCGCCTTCGCGATCGGCGTCTGTGGCGATTACCACCTCGGAGCATGACTGCAGCAGGCCCTGGATAACCTTCAACTGCTTGGCCACCTTCGGTTTGACGACGACTTGCCACTGCCCGGGGATGATGGGCAGGTCCTCTAAGGTCCAGCGCTTGTAACGGTCGCCATAGCTTTCCGGTGGCGCGGTCTCCAGCAGATGGCCAACGCACCAGGTCACCATCACTCCCGACCCCGCCAGGCGGCCGTCGCCGCGCCGCGTGGCTTGGAGCACGCGAGCGATATCGCGTGCTTGCGAAGGTTTTTCACAGATGAACAGACGCATGAGCAGGCACTCCCAGTCGGTTCACAACAGCGTGCCGGGGTGGGAAGGGGAGGCTAGCGGAAAGCCGAATGGGCGCTAATCACTTCAGCGATTGGCCGGAGGGGAACGTGATTGGAGTACGCGGATCAGCGCCGGGCGAGGTGTGTGGCCAGTTGCCGCAAGTTTTCCACGGCATACAGCCGATCGGCTTCATTCAGGTCTTGCAGCAGCTCAGCGATCACCAGCCCTTGATCGAGAGGCCGGCTGCTCGCGGCCAGCAACAGTTCGTCTGCCGTGCATTGGTAGATGTCCGCCAACCGCAGCAGCTTGCTTACTGACAGGTCGACCTGACCCCGCTCCATACGGGAAATGGCCTCGCTGGTTACGTGCAGCTGCACGCCCACTTCTTCCTGCGTCAGATTGCAGGCAGTGCGGACCTTGGCCAATTGGCGGCCAATATGATGGCGTAGGCTAGGCTTCTTCGCGGGCAATGGGGCGTTCTCCAATTCGACCCATATGGTTGACCATCAACCCGCGCATATGAACGCCTCATAAGGTTGACTATCAACCTTATGAGGCGTATCACCCCAATAAAGTGCAGTTGCCAACTCTCGTGGAGGGTAGGGACATGAACGAAAGCAAGGACGGTGGGGCCGAGGCTCTGCAGTTGAAGGCGTACCAGTTGTTGCTGGCCACGCACCTGGAGCCGGACAACCCTGACGCTCGCACCCGGCTTGAGGTATGGCTGCGCGAAAGTCCCGAACACTGGCGCGCGTTCCGCGCTTTGGATGAACATCTGGAGCAGGCCTCGTTGCTGCTGGCCCACTGCAGACTGGCCTCATCATCGCGCCACTGAGCGACCCCCGGCGGCGTGTCCCGCGCTCGGTGGGTGGCCGTGCTGAATCAGCTGCACGCTGGCTCGGCCAGTCCACCGAGTACCACAAGACACCCTACTTGCGTGGGCTCTTCTTGCTCGCGGGTTTACGACTAGTGCTGGCGCCGTCGCCTTTGCCGCCGTCCTGGTTCTTCCCGCGCATGGTCACTGACGCCAGACGGTGGGGCAGGATGCCAATGCGCCGGGCCTCGACCTTGAACGTCACCCGCGCGTTGTCCTCGCTGTCCTCCCACTCCTCTTTGACCGTACGGCCCTCGACCAGGATGCGCATGCCCTTCTGGAAGAGCGTGCTCCAGTGCTCGGCATCGCGGTGCCAGAGTTCGACCGGGGCCCAGTAACCGCCACGGTCCTCGTAGTTGCCGTCACGCGGTACAGGGTTGTCGAAATACACATTGAGCCGCAGCAGGCGACGCGGTTCTTCAGGGTTGGTGTTGAACTCCTGAAACTCGGGAACGCTGCCGATGTTGCCTTCGCCAACAAATAACGTGCTCATGGGATTGACTCCGGGTTGGGGGAAACGGAACTGCCGAGGGCGACCTCGGCGTCGAGTAACTGGTGGGCGGACGCCGAAGCCTGGCGGTGCAGTGAGTGCAGGCTGCTCATTTGTAGGTTCAGCACCACGCGGTTGACCTCCAACTGGTGCAGTGCCTCGCGCACGGTAGGTGCGAGGTGCGGCTGCTCCATCGCCTGCTTCCACACCTCGACGCCCATGCGACTGAAGTCACGGCTGCGCCAGCGCAGAAAATCCGTCCCGGCTGCGCTGTGCTGCACCACCAAACGCAGGTCCAGCAGCGAGAAGGGCGGCTGCGCCACGATCGCCAGCATGCCCGCCATCAACCCTGAGACCTGGGTACGCAGGCGCAGGATCGATTCGGCGAACTGCTGCAGCTCCCCCTTACCCTTAAAAGGCTTTAAAAGGCCTTTTAGGGAGGCACCCTGTTCGAGCTGACGATAGGCATCCGTTGAAAGGCGCCGCGCGATGGCTTCGGCCAGGGTCATACGTCACCGCCTTCCAACGCGGGCGGCGGGATCAGGGGCTCGTCGGCGATCTCAGCCGCTGCTGTGGCCAGACTTGCGTCCATCGTTTGGCGCAGAATGGGCGGGGCGAACCGAGAGCGGCGCGTGCCCTCGAGGACGTCTTGCGGGGGTAAGCCGAACTTTTCGACGGCCTCACGCGCCCGGGCGCTGTTGGCAGCCACGTCGTCGCGGCTGACGCCGGCCAGGCGGTAGCGCTGGGCCAGGCCGAAAACGCTGCGCAGCAGGTGCGCGCCGCGGTCGATCCAGATCTCCATGTCGCCACGGCCAACCAAGGCGGTGTGATGCGCCAGCAGTACCCGTCGCACCAACGTGTCGTAATCGGTCAGCAGGTAGACGGCGAGAAAGCCCAGCTGGCTGCCGATGAACAGCGGCAGGGTCACCGGATGGATATTGAGGTTGTCGCCGACATCGACCTGAGTGGGGAGATCGCGCTCCACCAGGCTGACCTGTTCGGTCAACGTCTGCAGATCAGTCTTCGCCTGCAGCAGCTTGTCTTCGAGTTGCAGCATGAACCAGTCGGCGAAGGGATCGTCCTGGCTGCTGGCCTGCTTGAGCAGGTTGGTCACGCTGATATAGCCGGCCATGCCAAGGATGCCATGAACGCCCTCGCGGGCGGCTCGTCCCTGCCACAGTCGAGCGGCATGGTGGGTGTGCAGGGTGAGCGTGATGCTGCTGCGCAATGAGCCCAGATTGAGCTGGTAGTGATCGACCATCGCCGGATCCTCGCCGTTGAAGTGAGGCAGACGATGAGCTGTGTCATCGCCCTCGGCGTGAATCAACGCGAAGGTGCTGAGCTCGCATTTTTAAAGAGTGGACGTCCGTGGATTTGATCACACTAGGCATCAAAGCCACTGCGTTCCAGCGCTAGGTCGATGCAGCGGGGACGCGGCAACGCAGTTTGAGTTCTTCCAGGCAGGCGAGGGCAAGTGGCGAGGCGATTCGTTGCTCGCCGGGCTGTCGGCGTTCGCGAGGTGGTTCAGGTTCCGGCGCCGCAGTCGGCGGCCGCCGCGGTGTGTGCGCTGGGGCAGTCGTATCGCTGCGTGCGGCCCACAGGTTGAACTCGCCGCGGCACGCCCGCTTGATCAACCCCATCAGATAGGCGACCGGTTTTCGGATCTCGCCGCGAGCGCACCGCACCGCCGCCTCGTTGATTACCGCTTGTTGCTGTTCCGGCTCGAGCGGGCGCATCGCCTGGGAGGCCATGCGCCGCTCGGCAGGGCTCAGTTTGAGATCCTCTGGCCAGCGTGCTCGTCCGAACTCCACGTGCGCCAGTACTGTACTTTTTTTGCTTTTGTCTTTCTGTACTGTACGGCCATTGTCGGCATTCCGAACGGCAGCGGAAATCGGAGGTTTGCCGCAGGATTCGGAATCCCTTGCCGGCGCCGGGAGATTCCGAACCGGGTGGCATTCACCGCGTTCGGAATCTGCCGCCTCGTGGTTGGTCAGCGGCAGTGAGTGTTGCTCCGCCACGGCGGGGGGCGTAGCAAGGAAGGCTTTGTCGGAGGTCGCGACCTTGGAGTCGGCCTGGATGTCCGCGATCACATGCTCGGTGACATCCCTGACGCCCTTGGTGGCATGGGTGATGTTCTGCAGCAGCAGTGATCGGTAGCCACTGTCGAGCTCGAGCTGCTCGGCCGCCGTCAACGGATCTCCGTGCAGCACATAGACGCAGCCGCGCAGACAGCCATGTGCATCCCGCGAACGCTCGACCAGACTGAGCCAGCGGGTGGTGCGCAAGACATTGAGCGCCCGAGCGATCGTTTCCCGGGAGGCCTGGGTGCCGCAGGGGCTGGTGGCCAGGTAGGGCTGAAGGTCTTGATAGCGCGGTGTCTGCACCCTGCGCTCGGTGATCAGCCAGCGCAGCACCTGCCAGGTGTTGCGCTCCAGGGGCGTGAGGCGGCGGTCGAGCAACAGCTTCATCGGCAGTGGATCGTTATCGCCATAGTAGATCGTGCGGATCGGTGCCTCCGCAGCAGCGGCCTCTGCCAGTTTTGCCTGGGCGGCCTGCCATTCCAAGCGCCGCCGAAGTGCGTCGTAGCACTGACGCACGACGTCCTGCCAGTCGACCTCATAGAAGCTCAGCATGGAGCACCTCCGTACAATTCGATCTGTTGCCAGATCAGCGTCAGGCTGATGTGCTGCTCTTCGGCGAGCATCATCATTGCGTCGAGTGGATCATTCTCCGGGTCTTCCTCGCGCAATTGGCTCCAGCGATTCCACACCGCATGTTCCTGCGCCTCGGTGAGTTGTACCGGTCGACCGCGGTGGGTTTCGATCTTCAGTATTCGGCGGCGCAGGGCGGTTTCCGAATGGTCCAGGCCGAAGCAGCGATACATGATGCTGGAGCTGGCGCCGAGCTTCAGCGCTCGGTTGATCAGTCGCTCGTTCAGTTCGTCCCGCTCGGCCTGGGCGATGAGCCGTCTCAATACAGTGGTGTCGACCTTGATCTCGACCCAACTGATCGTAGAGTGGGCCAGCTGCGACAGTGTGGTCGGCGGCAGCGACTGCAGCACCTCAATGTCCTCATCCGCCAGGCCGAGCGCTTTGCAGCGTTGCAAACGCCCGTGGCGCAGCTCATGCAGCACCTGATTCAACATGGCATGATTCAGCAGGTTGAAAGTCGTGGTCATGAGGTGGCTCCTCACGTTATCGGAGAGTCGACAGCGTGGTATCGATCAGCTGTCGTGCATGGCGTATCAGGGCAAACAGTTGCTCCAGCTGCTCGTCTGGCAAGCGCTCAAGGCCAATGGTCAGGGCAGGGCGCTCGGCAAACGGCAGGTCGTACGCGCCAATCAGCAACTGCCCAAACAGAGCGGCAGGCAACTGCTGACGTTGCACCCAGGCCACGTCATCCTGCAGGCGCAACAGCGCCGAGAGCACCAGCTGAATGCCCGTACGTCGAGGGGTGAGGGGGGAGTACTGGTCCAGGGCGAGGATGAAACCGAGACCCTCTGATTGCCGAAGCACCAAGTCGTTGGCATCGGCGTAAACCGCCAGGTCCTGCGCCAGCTCGGCACAGGCTTCCCGCAGGCCGTCGATGTCATCGATACGTTCAATTCCGGTGTTCGGCGGCCCCGTGATGCTTCGGTCTGAACCATCGACCTCAGGTGGTTGGGTCCCGGACGATTGGGTTTCAAGCGCCTGCAGGATATGCGGTAGCCGAGGTTCCGGGTTGGGGGTGACCTCAACGCTGGTCACGCCCGGATTACAGTTCGGGGTCTCGGGAATTTGCGCTGGTTCGATAACCTGCTCCCCTGATTGTGCACGGCTGGGGCTCGCGTCTTGTTTAGATAAGCTCGGAATTGGCGGTGCCGGGTTCGGCAGCGCGCGACGGTCCTGATGGATGTCCAGCGCCAGGACTCGCGGCGATTGGTTCAGGTACAGAGCCATCTTGGCGATGAGCTCATCCTGCACATCGCTGGCATCCAGCTCGGGTTTCTCGTCATCGAAGGTGGACAGCACCTCCATCCAGAGCAGCGCAAACTGCTGGCGATCACCGAAATACTGATTCCAGGTAGACTCTGCTCGGCGTCGAAGGGTAATCACGCGCTCGATATTGGGTTTGCCGAGGCCTGCATACAGCACTTGGGGAATGGAGGGCAGGAGAAACTCGAGTGCATCGAACATGCGGCTGATATGCGATTGGGAGACGGGATAGCCACCCTTGCTCAAGCGTGTAGCGAGCTCACGCTGGCTGAGGGCCTCGCCGGGCTCCTGCAGCATGTCCAACAGCTTCGCGACCGCCAGCGCCCGCTCGATAAACGTCAGTTGTCCATGCAGATCGCTTTCTGCCAAGTGCCCGAGCAGGGCATGCGATTCGGATTGCCAGGGGCGGAACAGGCAATTGAGACGAAAGAAACGTTCCTCACGGGTTTCCTGCCATAATTCGCCGAGGATGCTCAGGCGAGTGTTGCCGCCATTACGAATGATGAAGTGCTGCTCGTTGGGCCGGCGTGTGATGGACGGCGGATGGTCAAGGCCACGTTCGCGAATGGAGGCCTTGAGCTCGTCGTACAGCGGGTTGCGCACTACACGAGGATTCAGTTCGTAGGGCCGCAATTGCTCCAGCGTTACGACCATTGCCGTTTCACTGACCGGGTTGGCCGGCTGTTCTCGGCTCCTCTGCGGGAAGTGCGCCTGCTGCAGTTGTCGGGTGACGTCTTCGGAGGTTGGCGGTTTCATCTCGCATCCTCCGATCAGCTACGCCCAGCCAGTCGACTGCTGTTGGCATGTGCTAGCTGGCGGCTGTTGACCGTCGCCAGGCAGAGCTTGTCCGCCCACTCGGGAAACAGCTCGATGGCTAAGCTGGTCATGACGGCCGCAGCGCAACGGCTTCGGCTGCCGGCTGGAGGCGTGGCTTCGACACGGTGCACTGGCAAGCCCAGCGACGCTGCGTTGAGGTATGCGACTCGGTCCGGAATGACCGTGTCGCAGACGCTGACATGCGGATCACCTTCAAAGGTGGTCTGCAGGCTCTGCATGATCAGGCGGGTGTCGCGGCGGTTGGCATTGACCTGGTTGAGCAGCAGCTTTACCGACGGTAGAGCCACGCCCAGATACCGATAGGGCTTCAGTTCTTCGAACAGCCCCAGCGTCCCACGCCGGAGTTCGCGCGCGGCGAGCATCTCCGGGGGGAGAGGACACAAGGCGCAATCGGAAGCCAGCACGGCCATCTCCACCACTACGCTGCGGGCACCTTGGGTATCTACGATCATTACATCGAACTGGTCGGCGAACGCCGGCAGCAGATTGCGCAGGCGCAGGCGGCCATCGGCGGCATGCAGTAACAGGGTGCTCAAGTGACCCGCTCGGTCGTTGGACACAATGAGCGACAGGCGCGGAATGACCGTAGCCGTGACGATCTGCTGTGCGTCCGTGAGCCCTTCGGTGATCAGCTCGTAGCACCCGACCTCACGCGGTAAATTCAAGGCGTAATAGCTGGACAGCGTCGGCTGACTGTCCAGGTCCAACATCAACACCCGGAGCCCCGCATCGGCCAGCAGGCCGCTGAGGTTGGCGGCGACCGTGGTCTTGCCTGCGCCGCCCTTGGTCGAGATCAACGAGAAGACTTTCATGATCTCAATCCCCCGTGGAGAGACGGTCTTTCACCCACTGCTCGATTTCGAGCGAATCCCAGCCCACAGCGCGCGTGCCGATACGCCGGCACTGAGGAAACAGGCCGGCTTTCATCAAGTTGTAGATGTGTGAACGTTTGAAGCCGGTTTTCTGCTCCACCTCATCTCGCCGCATGATGTGGCGGTCGGCGGAAGTGGAGGTAGGGGCTGTCGGTTGCATGATGTCACTCCTTAGCACCGGATGGCGCGTGGTGGGATGTGACATTCAGTCAACAACTGGAATCGATAGAAGTCATTGCCAGGCAATCGCTCGGATTGCCTGGCAATCGCGGCTCATGCCCGCCCGGCTTGAGCGAAACGACGTCGTGCTTCCGCAAATTTCCGATCAAGGGTGCGTTTGCTCAACCCTGGGACATCCGGGAACAGCATCGTGATGGCGTCAACGATTGCTGCCTGATTACCGAAGATAGATCGAGGCTGACCCTTCTCCGTTTTGCCCAACATGAGAGCGAGCAGGGCCCCGACGATCACGTACAGCAGCATAGGGGCATTTTCAGGCATGGCCCCAGACTTTGACTTGAACCCTGGGGCCTTGGTTGGATCGTCGAGCTCAGGTGACTCCTGGTTGCAGAGTGCCGAATGCGTTCGATGGAGGCTTTCGAGCTCTCGCAGCAAGACATCTCGATCCGCTTGGAGTGCGAGATGCACGCCCAGGCTCACGCAAAGAGAATGATCACTCTCCCGGGAAAACAGAAATGCCGGCTTTTCGTGCGGATAGGTGCGGGCAAACCAACCGTACAGATCTGGATGGCGAATAGACCAGTAGGCGCGCTGCACAGGATCATCCAGCCCAATGGGGCCTCCCAAATAGGTTGCCGGTAATTCCCCATAGATGATCGCGTCGCAGATGCGCTCGGCGTAAAGGTGGAGCGTAGGCCATTGGGGAAAGTGCTTGAGCAAGCCGCCAGGATCAGACAGCTCTACTTGCAAGATCTCGGCTTCGTGGTCGGCGAGATCACACCAGAGAATTGCCGCATCAATGGGATGGTAGGAGCTTCTAAATGAGACCATGGTGACAGCCTCCTGCTGAACACTTCCTTTTCGCTGCGTTGCCCTTGCGGCACCTCTTCAGCGAACCAGATCCCTAATTTTTTGGATCCAAAGATGGTGACAGCACCATCGAAGCATCGTTCCTAGGACGTAAGCTCATCCGCGACAGGTTTCGACGTGATAGTGCGAAGCGTTGCTTTGGTCGTGTGAATGTTCCACTGCTCCAGCCACACAAAAAAGGCATGGTTTTTGTGTTTATATTTACATTTAGCACAATCCAGGTTCGGCATGGAGAGGTGGGTTGCTATACCTTGTTTGACGGATTAGTCAGCTTTGGTTGATTTTTAGTGCCATAAGTAACTGAAATAAATGGATTTTTATTGTGTCTTGCATTTTTGTGTTAGGTCGGGTTGGTCACCTGAATGAGAAATGCAAACCTATCAGACTGTTTTTTTCTTGAAACTAAGATCAATTCTCATTAAATTCTCGCTCCGTCGAAGGGGCGTTGCTGCCTGGTCCTTCGGTGCGGACGGTAGGCAGCCCGAGAAAAGAGAATGAACAGAACGGCCTTTGTTGCAGTGATCAGCATGTGCGGTAGCTCGATAATGGGCGGCGCGCAGGCGAGTGAGCAAGGGCAGCTGACCTTGCCTTCCACAGAAATTTCCGCAGAACAAGCTAGACAGCCATACCGCTCAACCACCGCCGTCACGGCTACCAAAACGGACATTCCGCTCAAGGATGTGCCACAAACCGTCGATGTTGTGCCGGCGGAGCTGATCAAAGACCGCAACATTACGACATTGCAGGGCGCCCTCAAGAATGTCCCTGGTGTTTCTCAGGACGCAGGTGATGGCCAGCGGGATCAGTTTGTGATTCGCGGCTTTTCGGCGCTGAATGACATGTACCTGGATGGCATGCGTGATGACGCCTATTACTTCCGGGACCTGTCCAATATCGATAGGGTCGAGGTCCTCAAGGGGCCTTCTTCTGTGCTTTATGGGCGCGGATCGTCAGGAGGGCTGATCAACCGAGTGACGAAAAAACCTGAGGCTAACCCTGTCCAGCAGCTCAGCATAATGGGCTCAACTGAAGGGCAGCGCCGAACTGAAATGGATCTGGGGGGGGGCAACGAAGACGATTCCATTCGTGTCAGGCTCACAGGCGCCCTGGAGGATTCTGATGGTTTCCGTGATCGGTATTTTCTTGAGCGGCAGGCCTTCGCGCCTTCTATCCAGTTCAACATCGATCCAGATACAACCTTGACATTGCAAGCTGATTATCTCCACGACAAACGCTTGGCAGACACAGGTCTTCCCGCTTATGGCGATCATCCGGTGGATGCTGATATCGACACGTATTACGGGTCGCGTGATGCGAAAGGCCAGAACTACGTGGAGACGACGGTGAAGGGCTCGACGATCACCCTTGATCGTACATTGAGTGATTCTCTCAGCCTGCATAGTGCTTTGCGGGCATACGATTCTGACGTGACCCGGAAGTACGTGACATTCGGTACTGTCAACACGACGACAAACAAGGTCAGTATCAACCGCGCTGCGCGTTACAAGGAAGAACACGGGGTATTTTGGCAGAATGAACTGAAGCATATGTTCGAGACCGGCCCGTTCAGTCATGAGGCGCTCTACGGTATCGAGGTCGGCTACCAAGATCGGAAGGATAAAGGCCTGACGCTTCGCAACGTCGCCACCTACGATGTGTTCAATCCGCAGTTGATCGACTTCCCGGAGATTCCTGGCTCCACGGCGGCCAACCCGGACGCTGATACCCATATCTCGATTGCCGGCTTATATCTTCAGGACCTCATCACAATCACCCCTCAGTGGAAGCTGATGATGGGCGGACGCTTCGATCGCCTGGCGACGAAGCGTAGTGATGATGGCACCGCTGATATGGACTTGGAACGCACGGACAACACGTTCAGTCCCCGCATTGGCCTTGTTTATGAGCCGACGGACTGGGTGTCGCTTTATGCCACCTACAGCCGGTCCTTCCAGCCAATGGCTGATAATGGAGAATTGCGCCGAAACAGCGATGAATTGGACCCTGAGGAGACCGTCAACAAAGAGGTCGGCGCTAAGTTCGACATCAACGAAAAGTTCTCGGCGACGGTATCGGTGTTCGACATGACCCGAACTGGCATCTTGATGGACGATCCAACAGACACTCGTTTCTCCCTGGACGCCGGTACACAGCGCACCCGCGGTGTTGAACTCTCCATCAATGGCGATCTTGGAAATGGCTGGTCGACTTATGCAGGTTACGCATGGTTGAAGGGTGAAATGATTGATTCACCGGTCGAAGCCATTGTCGGTAATACGAGCCCCCTTACCCCAAAAAGCAGCGCGAGTGTCTGGTTGAAGAAAGAGCTGGGGGCCGGCTTCTATGTCGCTGGGGGCGGGCGATACGAAGGAGAGCGATTCACCTCTCCAAACAATAAGGTGTCGCTTGGCTCGTACACCACGGCTGAACTGGCAGGCGGATATCGTAGCGAGCATTACGACGTGACTCTCAATGTTGATAATCTATTCAACCGCGAGTATTTCGTCTCTGCCAAGGCTGGCAGCGATAATTCAAACTACCCAGGGGCCCCCCGCAGCGCGAGCCTCCGAGTGGATTATCGTTTCTAAGTCGAATGATGTAATTGGTTGACCTGGGCTCTAGTGACCGGGCAATCAGCAGTCGCCCGTGTGGCCTGGTCGGCAAATCATCTGTCAGTCAGGCCTAGCGGTTTTACCGTAACACTTTGTAATATGACCATGCGATGGGCCATGGAGGCGTGACAAGGCGAGGGCGGAGGTACACTGTTGGACTACTTCAATGCGTTGAACGCTTTCGTAGAGGCAGCACGTTTCAATAATTTTTCTCGTGCGGCCGAGGAGTTGGAAGTCAAGGCTTCAACCGTGTCTCGCTATATCAGTGACCTTGAAGCCGACCTTGGCATTGCGCTCTTCAACCGCTCAACCCGCTCGCTGAAGCTGACAGAGGGCGGTCGTACCTTTCTTACGCATGCTCGGCGGGTGCTGGAAGAATTGGAGATTGCGCGAGCGGCTGCATCCTCACTGAACGACGCGCCTCGTGGAGTGCTCCAGCTCAACGTCCCACCTGCTTTCGCACGACACCATATTGTGCCGGCCCTAGGACAGTTCCGAGAGCAATTTCCGCAAATTCAGGTGGATTTGACGTGTGACGATAGTCAGGTCAATCTCATCGATGCCGGAGCAGATCTTGCGATCAGGATCGGATCTCTACCGGACTCTTCATTAAAAGCTAGAAAAATCGCGGACGAGCAGTGGGTGCTGTGTGCTGCAGCCTCCTGCGATAGTGGGAATGTGCCGCTGCACCCCAGAGATCTGAAAAATGTGGGTTTTATCTGTGGCAAGGCGCAGCTCAATCTGAATTGGCGCCTGGGCGATGATGCGTTGACCCAAAGTCAGGTTGTGTCGCTCAGAATCAATGACCTAGAGGCGCAGCTGATAGCCGTTGTAGAAGGGCTAGGAGTCGCTCTGCTGCCCACCTGGCTGGCACATGCACCTTTATGCCGGGGTGAACTGGTGCGTTGGCTTCCGGAATGGGAGTGCCAACCTGATGGGGGCAGGAGCTCGTTGTGGTTCATCTACCCGCCAAAGCGAATAGTTTCCTCGAAGGTGCGCTCGTTCATTGATTTCATGGTCGGGCGTATTGGTCATTCTCCCTATTGGCGGATGTGATCCTCGCGATCAGCTGAAGCGGATATCCAGCGCTCTCAGCCAAGTCTGCAGGCCCGCATCTTGGATAGGGATGAGGAAGGCTTCTTGACTCGATTCGTTGAAGTGCGCATGCCAATAACCTGGAGGGGTAACGAACGCTAAACCTGGATTCCAGTCGATGCGGGTAGGGTTGACGATGTTCCCCGCGTCGTCGATTTGGGGCCCTACGAGGCTGTAGCACCCGGGCGGGCAGTCTACAATAAAGTCCAGTGCAATCGACTGGTGCCTGTGTGGTTTTTGTACTGCACCTGCCGGAACCAAGCCGTACATTGCCCACAGCACATGGGTAACCGTGCGCGTCTGCGGAAAGTTTCGGTTACCGAGAAGGATGCTTATTCGGCTGCGATCGCTTGACCGCGGATCTGCGGCAGCTTCACGCAGGTAGGCATTTGCCTCTTCTCCTGTGTACAGCGTCGGCACAAAGCGGTCAACACGTTGCTCAACGCCGAGATAACGCAGTAGCGGCTCGTCGTGCACGTAGTAGAATTGGCAATCGGAAGCTGCTTTCAGCTTGGTCGTGTGGGTGGCCGGCAGCGCTATGAAACAGCCTTTGCTCCAGTTAAACGTGGTCTGGTCATAGGTGAGATGCCCTTCGCCCGTGATCACAAACAGAACCTGAGAAGTCGCATTCGGTGAAAGGTGCAGCGTATCTCCAGCAACCAAACGGATGAAGTTCGCGCAAAGTCCTGGGCCTGTGGCTGGACCAATGCAACCCAGGTCTTCGCTCAAATCGAGAGGCACGATTCTCGATTCACCGTCCTGATGAAGAGAGGCAGGAAATGTCCGGTAAGGGATTCTAGAGATGAGCTTTGACCCGATTGGGTTGGCAGCTTTGCTGTACTCAAAGAACTCTGCATCCGCTTGGTAAGAAGGGATGGGTGATTCGATTTGCTCATGGATGGGGCTGTTCACGGTAGGACCTCTCTTCTGAAAATGTCGTATTGCGAGGACCAATGTAAGAACTGAATGTACTTGGATTAAGACCCCTGCCCGCACAGGTGTTGTGTCAGTGGGGGATGTAAGGGGCATTCTGAGCAACGCAGAGAAAATTTGGCAAATGTCGCGAGAACGCGTTCTGGCCTTCAGGACCACAGAGCTAGGAAATCAGCGCCTCGGCTTGGTGAGCGAACCTGCAGTTCCGAAGAAATAAATGGGCGCCTGCCTACGCTAGTTATCTAAAGAGCAAAAAAGCCCGCGAATGCGGGCTTTTTGTTGACCAATGCATCTCAGGCTTGGGCTTTTGCCAGTCACCGTTTGAGAAACCTCTAGCAATCTTGACAACCTACAGGCCATCTAATCGCCTTAAATGCCCATCGAGCGTTCGCGAAGATCCATGTTCAAAATCCGATCGTTCTCGCTGTAGTCGACCGGGCAGTCGATCACGTGCACGCCTGGAGTCTTGATGCAGTGCTCGAGCAGCGGCAGGAAGGCTTCGGCGCTTTCCACGCGGTGGCCATTGGCACCGTAGGCTTCGGCGTATTTGACGAAGTCCGGGTTGCCGTAGTCCAGGCCGAAATCGGTGAAGCCCATGTTGGCCTGTTTCCAGCGGATCATGCCATAGCCATCGTCACGCAGGATCACCACGGTGATGTGCATGCCTAAGCGCACTGCGGTTTCCAGTTCCTGGCTGTTCATCATGAAGCCGCCGTCGCCGCACACCGAGATCACTGGGCGATCCGGGTAGACCAGGTGCGCCGCCATCGCCGATGGCAGGCCAGCGCCCATGGTCGCCAGGGCGTTGTCGAGCAGCACGGTGTTCGGCTTGTGCGCTTTGTAGTTGCGCGCGAACCAGATCTTGTAGAAGCCGTTGTCCAGGGCGACGATGCCTTCGGACGGCAGCACGCGACGGATGTCGGCGACCAGGCGCTGCGGGTAGACCGGGAAGCGGTTGTCGTCGGCGCCTTCGACGATTTGCGCTTCGTTGGCTTCACGGATCGCCATCAGTCGGGTGAAGTCCCAGTG